>JAPLML010000468.1 GCA_026387055.1 Planctomycetota bacterium
CAGCCGCACGCGCGGGCTCTTCCTGGTCACCGGGCCGACGGGGTCGGGCAAGACGACCACCCTGGCCTCGATGGTCAACTACATCAACGAGAACTTCGACCGGCACATCATTACCGTGGAAGAGCCGATCGAGTACTACCACGTGCACAAGAAGTCCATCATCAACCAGCGCGAGCTCGGGACGGACGTCATCAGCTTCGAGGAGGCGGTGCGGCGGGCCCTGCGCGCCGACCCGGACGTCATCCTGGTCGGCGAAATGCGCGACCTGCACACGATGGAGGCGGCCATCCGGGCCGCCGAGACGGGCCACCTCGTTTTCTCCACGCTCCACACCACGGGCGCCGCCGGGACGGTCAACCGCATCGTCGACGCGTTCCCGCCGGAACAGAAGGACATGATCCGGGTGCAGCTGGCGAGCTCGCTGATGGCCGTCATCTCGCAGACGCTCGTGCCCCGCATCGACATGCCGGGGCGGATCGCGGCCTACGAGTTCATGATGATCACGCCGGCCGCCCAGAACCTTATCCGCAAGAACGAGCCCTACCGCCTGGAGTCGTTCATTCAGACCGGGCGCAAGTGGGGGATGCAGCTCCTCGACGATTCGCTGTGGGGGCTCTACACGCGCGGCATCATCGCGGTGGAAGAGATGCTGGAGCGGGGGCAGCGCCGCGAGGAACTGGAGCAGAAACTCATGGCGACGTCCGAAGGGCGCGACGCCCTCAAGCGCGTCGGCGGGCCGTTGGATGAGGCCGACCTCGCCAAGTTCCAGAAGATGGCGCCCCGTTAACGTGGAACCACGCCAGTCGGAGAACGAGGCTTGTGAGCCGAGCATCGGGAAAAGATGACCTGCCGCAGACGCCGAAGCCGCGGCTGAACGGGCAGCCCGCCCAGCCCCGGGCGGGAGCACGGGGTGAGCCGCCTCGGACCTCTCCCGCCGCTTCCACCTTGGGCACGAAGCCTGCCGTGGCGGGCGCGAAGCCGCCCCTGCCCGGTGCGAAGCCGCCCCTGCCGGGTGCGAAGTCGCCCCTGCCGGGCGCGAAGTCTCCCGAGGCGGCCGCCCCGAAGAAGCGCCGCGAGGACATGAGGATCCCTGTTCAGAAGCAACTCGGCCAGATCCTTCTCGAATTCAAGAAGGTCACGCCTGAGCAACTCAGCGAGGCGGTCGGCCTGAAGAAGCAGCGCGGCGGCGCCATCGGCGCCGTCCTGGTTGACCTCGGCTACTGCGAGCAGGGCGACATTTCCATGGCCCTGGCGGTCCAGGCCGGCATGGAGCGGGTGGAGCTCGACGAACTGGAGATTCCGCCCGATGTCGTCGAGAAGATGGACTCGATGACGGCCCGCTGCTACAACGTGGTGCCGATCGAGTTCGACGCGGGCCGGCTGCGGGTCGCGATGGCCGTCCCCACGAACTTCCGGGCCCTCGACGAACTCCACATGCTCCTGGGGTTCGAGATCGAGGCCGCCCTGGCGGACCCGGCGGCCCTCGTCCGCGCCCTCGACAAGTATTACGCCCACGCCGAGTCGGTCGAGGCGGTCATCAGCGAACTGGACTCAACCGCCGAGTGGATCGCCGAGCACGAGGAGACGATCGATCTGGAAGACATCCGGGCGATGAGCGAGAGCCAGCCCGTCAAGAAGCTGCTGAACCTCGTCTTGCTCCAGGCCATTCGCGACAAGGCCTCCGACATTCACTTCGAGCCGTTCGAAGACGACTTCAAGATGCGGTACCGGATCGACGGCGTGCTGTACGAGATGGTGCCGCCGCCCCGCCACATTGCGCTGGCCGTGGCGAGCCGCATCAAGGTCATGGCCAACCTGGACATCGCCGAGCGCCGCGTGCCGCAGGACGGCCGCATCGAGCTGACCGTGGGCGGCAAGCCCGTGGACCTGCGTATCTCGGTCCTGCCGACCATGTTCGGCGAGAGCGTGGTCATGCGCGTGCTGGACCGCACGCAGGTCGAGCTTGACATCACGAAGGTGGGCCTGCGCGACGACGAGCAGCGCGTCATCGACGAGCTGATCCACCTCCCCAACGGCATCGTGATCGTCACCGGGCCGACCGGCTGCGGCAAGACCACGACCCTGTACTCGGCCCTCTCGGCCATCAACACCGTTGACGTTAAGATCATCACGACCGAGGACCCGGTGGAGTACGACATCGAAGGCCTGGTGCAGGTTCAGATGAACGCGGACATCGGCCTGACGTTCGCGCGGTGCCTGAGGCACATCCTGCGGCAGGACCCGGACATCATCCTGGTCGGCGAGATCCGCGACCTCGAGACGGCCCAGATCGCCATCCACTCGTCGCTGACCGGCCACCTGGTCTTCTCGACCCTTCACACGAACGACGCGCCCACGGCCATCACGCGCCTCTTGGACCTGGGGCTGGAGCCGTACCTGGTGACGGCGACGCTCGAAGCGGTGGTCGCCCAGCGCCTGGTGCGCCGCATCTGCACGAACTGCCGGGCCGAGTTCGAGCCGACCGAGGAGATGCTCTGGGAACTTCAGCTTACGCCCGAGGAGGTCCGCGGCCGCACCTTCTTCTTCGGGCGCGGCTGCGAGCTGTGCAACAACACGGGCTACAAGGGCCGGACGGGCCTCTTCGAGATCATGCACATCGACGACTCCCTGCGCGACCTGATCATGCACGGGGCCTCGACGAACGTCATCCGAGACGAGGCGCGGAAGCGCGGCATGAGGGCGCTGCGCGATGCCGGCCTCATGGGCATTTACGACGGCATTACGACGATCGAGGAAGTCATTCGGGCCACCGTGACGGAGAGTTAGGGCGCCCGGCGCGAAAAGGAGGTTTGACGATGCCGGTATTCCAGTACGAAGCCATGGACGCGAAGGGGCAGGAGGTCCGGGCCGAGATCGAGGCCACCAGCCAGGAGGAGGCCATCACCAAGATCCGGGCCCTCGGCCACTTCCCCACCCAGGTCCGCTCCAAGGGGAAACGCGCGGCCGTCGCGGCCGCAGGGCCCAAGAAGAAGGGCAAGGCATTCACCATCGGCCGCGTCGGCGGCAAGCAACTGACGCAGTTCACGCGCCAGATGTCCACCCTTCAGGACGCCGGCCTGCCCATCCTGCGAAGCCTCCGCATCCTCGAGGACCAGACGAAGCCCGGCGTCCTCAAGAACGCCCTCCAGGACATCGTTGAGGACGTCGAGGCCGGCTCGACCCTCTCGGAGGCCATGGAGAAGCACCCCAAAGCCTTCGACAACCTCTACGTGCACACGGTCCGGGCCGGCGAGGCCGGCGGCGTGCTCGACCAGATTCTCCGCAAGCTCGCCGAGTTCATGGAAAAGTCCATGGCCTTGAAGCGCGGCATCGTCGGCGCCATGGTCTACCCGGTCATGGTCATCACGGTGGCGGTCATCATCCTGATCGCCATCATGTTCTTCATTGTGCCGAAGTTCAAAGAGATCTTCGAGAAGTTTGACATCCCCGAGGGCCTGCCCGTGCCGACCCAGGTCCTGATCGACGTTTCCGAGACGGTGGGCCGGTTCTGGTATGTGCTGCCGAGCATTCCGTTCGGCATCTGGGTCATCTTCCGGTTCATGAAGGCCAGCAAGGGCGGGCGGTACGCCATCGAGTGGATGATGATGCAGTTGCCGATCATGGGCAGCATCGTGAACCGCCAGGCGATCGCCCGGTTCGCCCGGACGCTCGGCGTGCTGATCGCCTCCGGCGTGCCGATCCTCGAGGCCCTGAACATCACCCGCCAGACGGTCGGCAACGAGGTGGTCTCGCGGGCGCTCGGGCAGGTCCACGACTCGATCCGCGAGGGTGAGAGCATCGCGGGCCCCCTGCGCGCGAGCGGCGTCGTCGACCCCATTGTTGTCAACATGGTCGACGTCGGCGAGGAAACCGGCGAACTCGACAAGATGCTCATCAAGGTTGCCGACACCTACGACGAGGAGGTCGACCACCTGGTCGGCAGCCTCGTCAGCGCCCTGGAACCCGTGATGATTATCTTCCTGGGCGGCACGATCGGCTTCATCGTGATCGCGCTGTTCCTGCCGCTCGTGAAACTGATCCAGTCGGTCGGCTCGCGGAAATAGGCGCCGGCGGCGCGAGGAGGGCGGTATGCCCAGGCCAAGACACGCACGCGGGTTCACCTTGATCGAGCTGCTGGTGGTGATGGCGATCATCGGCCTCCTGATGACGCTCCTCGTGCCGACCATTACGTCGGCCCAACGGCAGGTCCAGCGGCTCCAGACCGGCTCGATCATCAAGGACCTCGCCATCGGCCTGGAGGACTTCAAGAAGGACTTCGGCGATTACCCGCCCAGCCGGCCCTCCTGCTACTTCGGCGGCAGCATCCAGCCCGCGGTGCCCTTCAAGATTCTGGCCGGCGAAAAGGACGTCGCACGCGGCGATATGGGCACGGGCGCCGCCAACCTGATCTACTACCTGGCCGGGCCGGACCGGACCGGGTGGGGCACGAACGCCGGCGGCACGATGCCTTTCGGCGGGGCCCCCCAGCGGACCTTCGGGCCCTATTACCAGTGTGAAGAGGAAGGCGTGCGGTACGAGACCGTCAACGTCCGGGGCACGCAGAAGTACATCCCCGTCGGGTTCCTGGACGTTTACAAGCCGGCCGGGGTCATCCTCTACCTGAAGAGCTACAAGCGAGAGATGCTGGATTCGGTAGGCAACAAGTTTGTGATCCAGGCCTATGACCCGACCGACAACAACCGTCCGGATCTCCTGACCAACCTGCGCGACCCCAACTACGCCAAGTACAACTACGGCGAGACGGGCACCAAGCCGCAGCAGACCATGTTCGACTATGCCGTCGGCGTCTGGAGTAGGACAGGCACGCGGAGGGCCGAGATCAAGCGGTACTCAAGCCAGAACTACATGCTCATCTCGCCGGGCCCCGACCACCGGTACGGGTATGTGAACGCGGCCACGCTCGAGGCCTGCGACCCGGACTCCGACTCTAACCCGAACAGCGCCGACAGCGCTCTGTGCGACGATATCACGAATTGGGAAAAATAACCTCGCCGGCGGAACGGGCGGAAGCGCGAGGAGAAAGGTGGCGGCCATGAAACGTCTCGCCAGCGCCTGCCGCGCAGCGGCCGGCGGGTTCACGCTCGTGGAGTTGCTCGTCGTCATGGGGATCATCGGCCTCCTCGTCGGCCTGCTGATCCCGGCGGTCAACTACGCCATCACGGCGGGCCGGGTCGCCGCCACCAAGAACACCATTTCGGGTCTCGCCTCCGGGCTGTACACGTTCAAGGCCGACTGGAGCATGTTCCCGCCGAGCAGCAAGCGGAAGCCGGGCCGCATCGGCGCCGAGAGCCAGTATGATTGGCAGTACGGGTATCAGAGCCTGGCGCTGTACCTGATCGGTCCGCAGGGCAACGGATGGGGGGCGGGCGCCGGCAAGCGCAGCCCGTTCGACTCGATCGCCGTCGCCCAGTTTGGGCCTTACTTCCAGGCGGAACAAGGGGCCAACATCGCCGCCGTCCGCGACAACTTCCCCCTGACCCAACAGACCCTGATCTCAGGCACGACCACCCGGAGCGGCGCCGGCTGCATTCTCTACTTCCGCTTTGAACCCCAAGAATCCTCCAGCGCACTGGCCAGTTCGCCCGAGTTCAGGAACATCGCGGGCCTGCTGGATTACCAGGACAACCCCGCCGGGGGCCAAATCCGCAACATCTCGGAGGGGTTCGACACCGAGTACCATTTCGCGAAGTCCGTGGCCGCCCCGTCGGTTCAGTCCGGCACGAAAGTCCTGCCGGGCCGCTGGCGAAGCGAGGATTTCGTGCTCATCTCCTCCGGCGCCGATCGGTTCTTCGGCCACGTCAAGATCGGGGCCGACGGCAAGCCTCAGGCCATCCGCTCCGGCGACGACATGAGTGATTTCTTCTGTGACGACGTCACCAGCTTCGGCAAGTAGCCTTCGAAAGGAAAGCCGATGCGCTTCAGCATAGGCAGCCCCAAGGGCGACCCGCCACGCGCCTTCACGCTGGTCGAGCTCTTGACCGTGATCGCCATTATCGCCATCCTCATGAGCCTGATCGTCGGCGCGTTCACCGGGTTCAAGGGCCGCGTCGCCCGCGAGAACACGGGCCTGATGTTCCGGGCCCTGGAATCCGCCCTCCAGGCGTACTACCGCGATTGGGGGGCGTACCCCTATTTTGAGGAAGTGGTGATCAAGGTGAAAGTGCCCGATCCCTCTAACCCGGGTTCCACCAAGGATAAGGACGAGCGGGTCATGGACCAGGTGTCGGATACCCTCATCCCGCCGGGAGGCTCCAAGGACCTGGAGGCGATGGGAATCCTCTACGCGGCCCTCAACGCGCGGATGCGCAACGGACCCTACATGCCGGGTTCGTCGTCGCAGACGGTCGAGATCATGGTGTCGACGGGGGGCCGGGCGTATCCTGTCATGGTCTACGCCGACGGGTGGGGGCGCCCGATCATGTACGGGCCGCCGCTGCAGAACCCCAACCCCGCGGATGGTTCGAGGCCGACGCTGCCGCGCCTGGAGTCTCGGGGGGGCGACGAGTTCGACAAGGGCGACAATCTCAAAAACTACAATTACGATCAGTCCCTGGAAGAGCTTAACTGGTATAGGCGGAACTGAAACGCGAGGGCATCGCATGCGAACCCGGAAGGCGTTTACGTTGATCGAAATGCTCGCGGTCATCGGGATCATGCTCGTCCTGATGGTGGCGGCCTTCGGGGCCTTCAACCTGTTCGCCGAGCGGTTGGGGCCCGATGAGGCCGTCGCCTCACTCCAGGGCATCCTCAACGGGGCCCGCGGTTACGGCGCGTCCAATGGCGTGGCCACCCGCGTAGAGTTCAGCCTCAACCTGGATCCCGCTGAGAGGAAGCCCGTGATGCAGGACGGCACGGTCGTGACGATCAAGTACCTCCCCCCGGCGGGCAATTCCCAGTCCGCCGCGGATTGGCGGGAGATTCCGGGCATAAGCCGCCTGACGATGGGCAACGGCATCATCGTCATCAAGGGCATTCCGGCCACGACCGGGGTGACCGCCCCCACGAGCACGGGGTCCGCCCAGGCCGCCCAATGGAGAAGCTACGAGGGGCAGCTCCTGAAGAAGGTCAACGACACCGTGTTGCCCCTGAGGGTGACACCCCCCTGGCCCTACATCGAGTTCGACCCGATCGGATACCTCGTCGAGAGTCTCCCCGATTCGACCCAGAACGGCATGGCCGACGTGCAGGGCCTGACGGTCGTGCAGGTGGTCGGCAATCAGGTGACGCAATACCGGTTCTTCCTGTTGAACGCGCACTCGGGCACGCGCCTCGACTTTGAGTAGGCGTTGGCGGAGGAGGTCGTGCACGAGGTCGCGCTAGCCCAGGCCCTCTGGCGCCAGGTCGTCTCCGAGATGGCGCGGCACGAGGGCCGGCGCCTCCTCGCCCTGGACGTGGTGGTCGGCGCATGGAGCGGGGCCGATCCGGAGTCGCTCGAGTTCGCCCTCGGCCTCCTGATCGCCGACTCCCGCTGGCCCGACGCCCGGGTCCGCCTCCGCCGCGAACCTCTCGCCCTCGTCTGCTGCGCGTGCGGCCGCGAGTTCCAGCCCGAGGAGCTGAACCTGGTCTGTCCCGGCTGCGGCGGGCTTGACGTGGATCCGGTCCGCGGGCGGGAATTGCGTTTGGAATCCCTGGAGATCGAGTGACCTATGGCCAAGCGCATCCGTCTGGCCCAGCGCGTCGTTGCCGAGAGCGATCGGCTGGCAAAGGACCTCGCCGGCCGGTTCAACCGAGCGGGCGTCTTCGTCGCCAACCTGATGGGCTCCCCCGGCGCCGGCAAGACCGCCCTCCTGGAAGAGACCGCCCGGCGCCTTAAGGGCGAGCTTCGCCTGGCGGCCATCGAGGGCGATCTGGCCACCGACCGCGACGCCCGACGCATCCAATCGGCCGGCATCCCGTGCCGGCAGATCAACACCGGCGGCGGCTGCCACCTGAGCGCCCGCCAGATTCTCGACGCGATCGCCGAGTTCGACCTCGCGGCCCTCGACTGCCTCTTCATCGAGAATGTGGGGAACCTTGTCTGCCCGGCCGAGTTCGACTTGGGGGAGCATTGCCGCGTGGTCGTCTCCAGCACCCCCGAGGGCGACGATAAGCCCATCAAGTATCCGGTCGCGTTCCACCACGCCGATTGCGTGGTGCTGAACAAGATCGATCTTCTGGCGGCCACGGACTTTTCGCTGGAGGCGTACCGCCGCTTTGTGCGGGGCCTGCGGCCGCGGATTCCGATCCTCGAGCTCTCGTGCCGCACTGGCGAGGGGATGGAGGCTTGGCTCGACTGGGTCCGGACCCAGCGCCGCACGGCGGCGGTACGTGTCTAGCTCGGGCTTGATTGCCGGGTGGCCCAGCCACCGTACCTGTTTAGCGTACCCCCGCGGATGTGGCACGGCCGGCTTGTCCGGCCGTGGGGAATCTGGCTGGTGCTCTGCCACGGCCGGACAAGCCGGCCGTGCCACCCGGGTTATCTGAACCAAGCACCTGTAAATGGGTTACAACCGCCAAGCGAATTCGTTGGACTCGGGGGCAAGACGCACTTAGAATATCTTAGTTTCTGCAAGAAAGGGGATCAACCGTGCAGATTCTGGCGTGGGTGCCGGGGCCGTGGGAACTGGCGATTGTGGCGGTGATCGCGCTGCTCTTGTTCGGCAAGCGGCTGCCGGATCTCGCCAGGGGGGTGGGGCGCAGCGTTATCGAATTCAAGAAGGGCCTGCGAGAGGGCGAGGACGAAGTCGGCAAGGGAAACGGGCCGGCGGCAAAGTCCGGCGCCGATGTGGGCAAGCACTAAGCGCCGCCGTTGGCGCGCGTGGAGGAGGATAGAACGTGCAAATCCTTGCATGGGTACCGGGACCGTGGGAAATCGCGATTGTCGCGGTGATCGCGCTGCTCTTGTTCGGCAAGCGGTTGCCCGAGATCGGCAAGAGCCTCGGCCGAGGCATCGTCGAGTTCAAGAAGGGCCTGAATGACGTTCAGAACGAAGTCACTCGGCCCGTCGAGGACACCAAGGACGACCAGTCCCAGCCGCCTACGCAGAGCTGAGCGTGGGGGCCGTGCCGGCTTGGGGTGAGAGTCCGAGCCGCCTTGGCTCCGGCGAGGGCGGCTTTCTGTATGCGCCGAGCGCGCCGCGGCCCTAAGGCGAGGACATCTCCATGCACGTGGAAGGCCCTTGGCGGATGACCTGGGCCGAGTACGGATGCCGGACCGGCGAGTTCTCCGCCGCCGACTTCGACGACTCCCGCTGGCTGGCCGCCGACGTGCCGGGCGACGTCCATCTTGACCTCTTGCGCGCGGGGCTCATCCCGGACCCCTTCGTCGGCACGAACACGGACGCGGTCCTCTGGATGGAACAGAAGGACTGGTGGTACCGCACGCGCCTCCGCCTTCCCCGAGATTGGGCGGGCGGGCCGGATTGTGCGACACGCCTCCTGTTCCACGGTCTCGACGGGTTCGCCACGGTATACCTTGATGGCCAGGAAATCGCCCGCCACGCCAACATGTTCCGGCCCCTCGAGGTCGATGTGACCGGCCGCCTGCGGGCGGGCGGGGAGCACTGCCTTGCGGTGCGCCTTGCCGCGCCCCTGTTCGCGCCGCTGGAAGGGCCGTCGCGGCAGGAGACGCCCTGGGGCCATCCCCGGCAGCTTTCGCGTAAGGCCCAGATGAGTTACGGGTGGGACATCGCCCCGCGTCTCGTCACCACCGGCATCTGGCATCCGGTGGAACTGGTGGGGATTGACGGGGCGAGGATCGCCGACGTCTGGGTCCGCACCCGCGCCTTGCAGGGTCCCGCCGGAGCCGTGGCGGCCGCCGCCGAGATGGAGGCTGTGGTGACGGTGGAGGTTCTTGCCCCCGCGGCACGCGAGCTCCGCGTGGTGTTGGAGGCCGGCGGCCAGACTCTCGAGCAGGGCATTGCCGCGGCGCCGGGCCTCCAGGAGGTGCGCTTTGGGTGGCGCCTGGAATCGCCGCGGCTCTGGTGGCCGAACGGGTCCGGCGAGGCCCCCCTGTATCCGTACCGGGCGCGGCTGCTCGGGGCAGGGGCGCCGGCCCTCGATGAGCGGGGCGGGCGCTTCGGCGTCCGGACGGTCGAGCTCGACCGTTCGCCGACGCCCGACGGCGGCCACCGGTTCGCCTTCCGCATCAATGGACGCGATATCTTCATTCGAGGATGGAATTGGACGCCGCCCGACGCGCTCTTCGCCCGCGCCACGCCCGCGCGCCGCGCCGAACTGCTGGAGGCCGCCCGCGAATCGGGCGCCAACATGCTCCGCGTCTGGGGCGGCGGCGCGTACGAGGTCGATGATTTCTACGACGCCGCCGACCGCCTGGGCCTGCTCGTGTTCCAGGATTTCATGTTCGCCTGCTCGCGGTATCCCCAGGACGAGACGTTCCTGGCCGAGGTCCGCGCCGAGGCCGAGCACGTGGTGCGCCGCCTGCGCGGCCATCCGTGCCTCGCCGTGTGGAGCGGGGACAACGAGTGCGACATGTGCTTCCCGACGCCGGGCCAGGCTGCCGCCAACCGCGTCTCGCGCGAGGTGCTGGCCGACGTGGTGCGCCGCCTGGACCCGGACCGTCCGTATCTTCCGTCGAGCCCGGACTCGCCCGCCGGGCGGTGCTACAATGACCCGACGGATTCCGAGGTCCACCTCTGGAAACACGGGGCGTCGTACCGCGATCCCTATTTCCGCGAGCACCGCGCGAAGTTCGTGTCGGAGATCGGCTTCCTGTCGCTGCCCGAGGTGGCGGTGATCCGCGCGTTCCTCGGCGGCGCGCCGCCCTGGCCGCCCGAGGGCCCCGCCTGGCACCATCATGCCACCGATTCGTTTCGCACGGGTTTCTTCCGCGGCATGAACGCGCTGGCCGAGGACCTGCGGGCCTGCGGGCGGGCCGCGCCGCAAAGCCTCGAGGAGTACGTGGCGGTCTCGCAGGAGCTTCAGGCCGAGGCCTGTCGCACGTGGATCGCCGACTGTGCCGCGCGGCCGGACTGCGGGGGCATCCTGATATGGAACCTGGCCGACGGCTGGCCGCAGATGTCCGATGCCGCCATCGCTTGGCCTTTCCATCCCAAGAAGGTCTACTGGGCCGTGAAGGACGCCTTCGCCGCCATCGGCCGGCGGTAGGTCGCGGCAAGGCCGCTGCGGCTCGAACAAAGACCCGCGGAAGGCTCGAATGTTGGCTAAGACGTCGTCTTATGTGGTGGGCAGCCGGGGTGCCACGGTGTCCGTCAGCAAATAGTCCATCAAGGACAGGGTTCCGGCGGTCGATTGCGTATCTGCCGTCAGCCTGGGAACGGACACGCGGGCCGAGGCGGTAGCCACGTCCTGCATGATGCCGAGGCCGGGCACTACCCACCACGTCTGCTTCGTCGTGATGCTCAGCGTGCCCTTGTACGCCTTACCGTCCATTTCGAAGGCGATGGTCCCGGCCAGGGCCACGGAGGTCTCGCCCTTGACGGTCAGCCAGTCGCCCGCCACGGTCCGGCCGGCGATCGATGCCAGGCTCACCTTCTCATGGCCGATGACGCGGGTGGTCACCGTGGTCGTGCCCGTGTAGGTGCCGGTAACCAGGCTGCCATCGTTGTCAAACGTCAATTCCCCGGAGAAGGGACCCAACGCGGTGTACTTCTTGCCCGGGCCCACCAGCGCCGGCACCACGCAGATCGCCGCGCTGTTGGTCACACTGACGTGGGCATCCTCCGGCAGCGGCGTGTCAAGGCCCGTCATATACAGTGCCCCGTCAACGCCGACGAACCAGGCGGTCGAGATGTCGGAGCCCACGTCCAGCGGGAACGCCGCCACGTGGCAGTCATAGCCGCCGACGCTCTGGACCGCGGACAGGATGGTGACCTGGTCCGGCATGACTCCGTCGGCGTTCTTGACCTGGTAGTCCCACGAGGTCCCGAGATGGTTGTAGAGGCGCAGGTCGTCCTCCAACCGGTACATGTCGGCCGTGGTCGGATACAGGACCACCTGGCCCATCGCGGCGGTGAGCTTGATCGTCTCGCAGCCGCTGACGACGGTGGCTTTTCCGGTGATGGCGAGTTGCCCCGTCGGTCCGCCCGCGGGCGGCAGGAGGGCCAGGTAGTCCTTGACCTTCAGGTTCGTCACGTCGCCGTTGATCGTGAGGTTGCCGGCAAGGTGGCCGATCGCGAGCGACCCCGCGTTGCCCTCAACCGTGGTCTCGCCCGTGAGCGTGCCGGCGATGGTGGCGCCGGCCAGCGCCTGCTTGACCGCCGGGTTGCCCGTGAGCGAGAGCGTGGCGTCGAAGTCGCCCGGGATGTCGGACGTATGCAGGAAAGTGCTCCCCTTGCGTCCGGTGATCTGGAGCGACTTGAGCGTCTTGGCCGCCAGGTCGCCGCCTTGCCAGCACAGGGCGGTGACCGTACCGAGGTTGCCAGCCACCGTGACGGATGCCCCGTCCACCTGGCCCAGCTTCAGCGACCCGACGTCGCTGTGGACGTTGAGGGTCCAGCGCTCCGTTTCCACGCCGACGGTCACGGTCCCTGCGTTGCCCGTGATATCCCAGGTGGTGCCATGGACGGTGCCGTCGATCTTGGCGGTGCCGAGCGTCAGCTTCGGCATGTTCGCGCCGTCGAGCGTGAGGTCGACGTCGAAGTCCCCGGGGATGCGCGGCGTGCGCGTGGTGCCCGGCCGGCCCTTGACTGTGAGGGTTCCCAGGGAGGGGGCCAGGATGAGCATGTCGTTTCGCTCGGGACTTGACCAGTCGATGGCGGTGAGCGACTTGATGGGGATTCCGCCCGAGGTGATGTTGGCGTCGGCCACGCGGCCGAATGAGAAGGTCGCCTGGAGAGTGGCCAGGACCGTAATGCCCGCGTCCGTGTGGAGGTTGATCTCGGTGGGGCCGGTCACGTCGGCGAGCGTCAGCGTGGCGAGGCCGCCGCTCACCGTCACGTTGCCGCCCAGATTGGTCGTCTTGCCCGTCAGGCTCCCGAGGGAGCCGTTGACGATGATGTCGCCGACGAAGGTCCGGTTGTTCGTACCCTTGGTGGTGATGCTCAGGCTGGACTTCTCCGTGGTGCCGTTGAGGATGATCTCGCGGGCATCGCCGTTGCCCACGGCCGGCACGTGGACCTCGCCGCTGCCGGGACCCGTTAGCGCCACCGTCACGTTGCCATTGTTGTAGATGGCCTTCGTAGTCTTGCTGAAGTTGATGATCCGCTCGGCGCCGGTCGTGAAGAAGACCTCGGAGTCGCTGTAGGCGACCACGTCGACATCCACGCCGCCGACATCCACACGGTCGTTGTCGCCAAAGCCGACCTCTCCACGGTACTGCGTTTCCGGCGCCAGCGGCCGCAGGAGGGTATGCGCGGTCGCCGTTGCCGGTAAGCGCGGTGATCCGTAGGCCTCCGGCCCGGCTTGGCCCGCGACGTCGATGTCAACGGCGATCGACCCTGCGGCCGCCGCCGGGGACCAGGCGTCCCACTGGAAGGTCGGATAGAACGCGAGGCCGGTCTGGTCCGCCGTCGGCGCCGTGATGAGGGGCCGGGGCGGCTGGGTGACCGACGAGAAGTCCAGCGAGCCGTCCCAGGTGTCGCCCGTGTAGCTGACGGACCACTGGCTGGCGGTGGTGTCGAGGGCGGCCCACTGGGCGGCGTCGAGGGTCCAGGACGCCTCGAACCACTGCTCGCCGTCGGGTTCCGTGGCGGCGATGAAGCTCAGGCTGCCCTGCGCGTAGTCGTAGAAGGTGGCCGGCCAGGCGCCGCCGGGCAGGAGGTCCGTCAAAAGGAAATCCTCCCCCCACGGCGTGGCCAGTTGGACGTCCGTCAGTTCGTAGCCGCTGAGACCCAGACAGTATCCGCGGTCGACCACGGCGCCGGCGGCGTCGTAGTCAACGGTGCGCTCCAGGTAGGCCTCAAAGACGCCCGCCGGTTCACCGCCCCCGTTGAGGAGTAGCTTGGGTTCCAGAGGCTCGAAGGCGGGCGATGGGTGCAACGGGCATTCGTGGCGGGCCATGGCGTTTCTCCCCTGTTGCAGGTTGATATATGGACCGACTGGCCGGATTCGTGCCTGAACTATACCACGAATTTCGGGCATGTCAAAAACCTTGCGGCGGGCACACCCACGGGTTACCCTTTCCTTTGGCGCAAGAGGGGTTGCAAACAGCGATTCGGTTGGTACAATTGGCGCTTTGCGTGACGGGCTCTTCTTGCCCAAGGAGCGGCACTTCAAAACCGAGTGGAGGTGTGGCTGTGGCCAGAGCCGTAAGCGAAATCGAGAAAGCCTGTATGCAAGGCCGGAGCGACGAGGCCGAGAAGCTCCTCGCCAAGACCGCCGGCGCGGGGACCGAGACCTCTGCGTACCAGTGTCACCTCGGCCTCGTGCGGGAATCCCAGGGCCGCTACGAGGAGGCCATCGAGGCCTACGAGCGGGCGCTCCAACTGGAGCCGACCCATCGGCTGACCCTCTTCCGCCTGGCGTATCTGTACGACCTGCGCGGCGAGGAGAACCTGGCGATCGACTACTACAAGCAGTGCACCCAGCAGCCGCCGGTGCACGAGGGGGCGCTGCTGAACCTCGGCGTTCTCTACGAGGACGCGAGCCGCTACGACGAGGCCATCGAGTGCTTCGGCCGCATCCTCAAGGCCAACCCGAACCACAAGCGGGCCCGGCTGTTCCTGCGCGACGCCCAGGCCTCCCGGGGGATGTACTACGACGAGGAGAGCGAGCGCCGCCGCGACAAGCGCAACCAGGTCCTCGAAATCCCCGTCACCGACTTCGAACTGAGCGTCCGCAGCCGCAACTGCCTCAAGAAGATGAACATCCGCAACCTGGGCGACCTGATTCAGCACACCGAGCAGGAATTGCTCTCGTACAAGAACTTCGGCGAAACGAGCCTCCAGGAAATCAAGGACATGCTGGCCTCGAAGAACCTGCATCTGGGGATGGCCGCCGAGGTCCGCGAGGAGCGGCGCTTCGCCCGGGTGGCGCCGGTTCCCCTGGTGGCCCCTGCGGCGGTCCGCGGCGACGGCGCGAGCGTCCGCGTGGCCGACCTGGAACTCAGCGCCCGCAGCCGCAAGGCCCTCGACCGTCTCGGCATCGAAACGCTGGGCGACCTTGCCAAGATGACCGAAGAGAAACTGCTCGCTTGCAAGAACTTCGGCGAGACCTCGCTGAACGAGGTCAAGCAGGTCCTGCGCCGGCACGGGCTGACCCTCGCCGGGTGAAAGCAAGTTCCAGGTTGACGGCAAGACCACACGGCGGTGCGCGGGCCTTTTACCTGGAACTTGGCACTTGGAACGTCCTTGGGAACCGGGTACTTTGAACTCTTCTGTACTTGCTCATGTCTGCTGTGCCTGCTGTGCCGCCGCCGTCCTCGAGCCGTTGCGCCGGTTCGGCCGATTCACGCTTTATTTCCATAATCCGAATATCCAGCCGCTCCTGGAGTTCCGCCGGCGCCTGAAGAGCGTCCAGGTCCTGGCGGATCGCGAGCGCCTCGACCTGGTGGCGGC
>JAPLML010000668.1 GCA_026387055.1 Planctomycetota bacterium
AGCCGGGTGGCACGGTCACGCGCTGTTGCGTGGCCCTGCATGGTCACCAAGGCGAGCAAGCACGGTCACGCAACGGCGCCCGCCACGGCGGGCAGGCCGTGACCGTGCCACCCACGCCAAACAAGTGCCCCGACCTGCCGCGCCCAGCGGATTGAGCGTCATGCCCCGAAGAACTCCCGGTATAGCGCCCTCACCGCGTTGACCATGTCGGCCGCCTTCACGCCGAACATCATGCTGACCTCCGACGAGCCCTGGTTGATCATCTCAATGCTGACGCCGGCCGTGGCGAACGCCTTCGTGGCCCGGGCCGCCAGGCCTACGACGTTTCGCATGCACTCGCCGACGATCATGACCAGCGCCAGGCCGCGCTCGACCGACACGTCGTCAGCCTGGAGCTCCTTGCGGATCCGCTCGACCACCGCGGCCTCCTTCGCGGGCGTGAACTCGCGCTCGCGCAGAATGACGGAAATGTTGTCGATACCCGACGGGGCGTGCTCGTACGACAGACCCTCCTCCTCGAGGATCTGGAGGAGCCGGCGGCCGAAGCCGACCTCCCGGTTCATCAGGTACTTGCTCAGGTAGACCGTGCAGAACCCGTCGCCGCACGCGATGCCGGTAACCGAGCCAAGCGGGCAAACCCGGTCCAGGACGATCCGCGTCCCCGGCGCCGAAGGGTTGTTCGTGTTTTTGATGCACACGGGCACGCCGGCGTGGAAGACCGGCGAGAGGGCCTCCTCATGGAAGATGCTGAAGCCCGCATACGAGAGCTCGCGCATCTCGCGGTAGCTCAATTCCGTGATCGGCCGCGGGTTGGGCACGAGCTGCGGGTTGGTCACGAAGACGCAGTCGACGTCGGTGAAGTTCTCGTAGACCTCGGCCTTGACCGCCGCCGCGAGGATCGAGCCGGTGATGTCCGATCCGCCTCTGGGAAACGTGACCACCGCGCCGGCCGGCGAGTAACCGAAGAAGCCGGGGAAGACCGTGACGCCGGGGGCGTCGCGCAGGTGGGCGAGGTTCCGGTACGACTCCGGCAGCACCTGGGCGTTGCCGAACTCGTGGCTCACGAGCAGCCCGGCGTCCTTCGGGCTGACGTAGTGCGCCTCCACGCCGCGCGTCTGGAGGTAGGCGGCGACGAGCTTGGCGGCGTTGTCCTCGCCGGCGGCCTTCATCGTGTCGAGGAAGTGGCCGCGGTCGGTCGTGGACGTGGCCAACCGCCCGCGGATGTCCTCGGCGATCGCTCGCGCCAGATCGTCGGAAACGCCGAGCTCGCGGGCAATGTCGGCGTAGCGCGTGATGACCGCCTCGACCTCCTTCGCGGCCGAGCCGGTCTTCAGGTACGCCTCGGCGCAGGCGATCAGCAGGTCGGTGACCTTCGTGTCGCTCTTGTCGCGCTTGCCCGGCGCCGAGACCACGATGAGGCGGCGCTTCGGGTCCGACAAAACGATGTCGCACACCTTGCGGATCTGGGCGGCACTGGCCAGCGACGTGCCGCCGAACTTGCAGACTATCATGGGTTGACGCACTCCTAAGGATTCTTGTCCTTCAACTCCAGGTGAAACCGGTGGAGGAATCGGTGCGCCACCGGCGCCATCAACACGGCCACGATGGTCAGGAACGCCACCCCGCTGTACAAGGCATAGCAGATGGCGAAGACCTTGCCCCCGGTCGTCTGCAACTGGTCCACGGGCCCCATGCCTCCCAGGATCATGGCCGCGTTAAGCGTGGCCTCGAGCCACGAAAGCCCCTCGAAGGCGTGGTATCCCAGCGCCCCGATCGCCAGCGACATCGCAATGACCCCACTGGCAATGAAGCCATGCCGCACGAGGCGCCGGACGAAGACGCCCCGCGGGGCCAGCGGCGCACGGCGGTGCTCAAACATGGCCGGAAGTCTCCATGGCACACGTTGGCCGAGTGGCTGCGCGGCGGGCCAGCAGACCCACCGCCCAACCGTCAAGTCAGCGGTGTCGTGCTACGCCTTCAGCAGCCCGCGCCGCAGCAACTCCTCGGCAATCTGGACGACGTTCAGGGCGGCGCCCTTGCGGATGTTGTCGGACACGACCCACAGGGCCAGGCCCTTCGCCGAGCTGATGTCCTCGCGGATGCGGCCCACGAGCGTCACGTCCTTGTACTCCGGCTTCAGGAGGTCCAGGGGCGTCGGGTACGTGCGGCGGTTATTCGCCGGGTCCGGCTCGTCGATGACCACGATGCCGGGGGCCTTCCGCAGCAATTCGCGGGCCTCGTCGGCCGAAAGCTTCTTCGCGGTCTCGACCCACACCGCCTCGCCGTGGCCGTTCAGGACCGGCACGCGGACGGTCGTCGCCGAGATCTTGATCTTTGAGTCGTCCAGGATCTTGCGGGTCTCGTGCACCATCTTCATCTCTTCGCGCGTATAGTCGCCGTCGACGAACTGGTCGATGTGCGGGATGCAGTTGAACGCGATGGGGCGCGCGAACACCTTCGGGTCGAACTCCAGGTTCTCCTGCGACACCAGGGCCTTCGGCGTCTGGGCCCGGAGTTCCTGCGGCCCGCGCATCCCCCAGCCCGAGGTCGCCTGGTACGTGGCAACGATGATCCGCTTGATCTTCGCCGCCCGGTGGATCGGGGCCAGCGCGACGACCATCTGGATGGTCGAACAGTTGGGGCTCGCGATGAAACGGGTCTTGGGGGTGATGGCGCCCGAGTTGACCTCCGGCACCACGAGCGGCACGTCGGCGGCCAGGCGGAAATCGCGCCCGTTGTCGATGCTCCACGCCCCGCACCTTTCGGCGGTCTCGCGCCACGTCACGCTCGCGCCCTTGGCGCCTTCCTGGCCCGCGAAGAGGACGAGGTCCGCGCCGTTGAAAGACCCGGCGCTGGTCTCCTCGACGAGCATCTTCTCGCCGGCGAGCGTCTCGGGGCGTTCCCGCGTGGCAGCCACGCGCGGCGGCCATTCGCAGGGGAACTTCCGCTCCTTCAGACACGAGACAATCGCCTCGCCCACCAGGCCGACGCCCACCACCGTCACCTTGAGGCCCATCGCACCCGCTCCTTTCGTTGACCCCTTCTATATCGGCAACCCAAGAAAAAAGGCCCCGCGATTCTTCGAACCGCAGGGCCGTTTGCGCCGTTGACTCCGGGCGGCGAACCCTACGATTCCAGCGGCGGCTTCGCCTTCGTGGCGCAGACGGGCATCGAGCCCGTCTTCACGGTCGCCACCAGTGCCGCCACTCGAATCCGGGACCCGCCCACGCCGCTTCTCCTCAAGACACCGGGTAAGAATACGGACCGGCGGCGCCCACGTCAAGCGCAAGTTCGCCGGTTCTCGAGCCCGCCGCGGAAGCGGCGGGAGATTCTGGCGTTCGACGTCTCCCGCCGCTTCCGCGGCGGGCTCGAGTGCGACATGTAGGCCGGGGCAACGCCCCGGCACGTGTTTAGCGTGACACGAGATTGCCGGGTGGCACGGCCACGCGCTGTTGCGTGGCCGTGCACGGTCACATGGGGGAGCAAGCACGGTCACGCAACGGCGCGTGACCGTGCCACCCACGCTAAACACGTACACGCCCCGGCACTATCCTACTTCCCGCCCTTCGCCCGCTCTTTCAGAAACTCCCGGATCGGCTTGCCATCGACATACAACTCCTCGAGCACCGCCATGCCGTAGAGGACGCGGACCGTGACGTAGGCATCTCGCATTTCCCTGCGGCTATGCTCGCGGTAGGCCAGCTCGGCCTCGGGGGCCTGGCTTTCCTCCATGTAGTATCGGTCGAAGGGGAGGATGACATGATAAGCGCCAGCCCTGAGTAAACACACCTCGACCCTGATGCAGGCGCCCGCCTGGGGCCGCTTCTCGGACAGCCCCACGAACTCCACAAAGCCGTCCTTGTCGCGATCCAGGAGCACGTACGCACGCTGGTGATCCACCAGCGTAACCCCCAGAACCTCCACCTCGGTGGGCTCCAGCCGCAGCGCGACGTACCGCCCGCGGAAGGCGTCATACGGGTCAACGGGCGCCGTGCGGAACTTGAAGACCTCGCCCCGCGTCAGGACCAACTCGTGCCCGATGATCATCGACACCGGCACGCCCAACTGCGCCAGCGCCACGATGCCGAGGACCCCCAGGATGATCACCCGCTTGTTCATCGCGCGGCTCCTTTGCGGAGTCGGTAAACGATGAGGTTCGTGGCGAGGAACCCCGCCCCCACCACCAGGCACGCGATGCCGCGGACCAGCAGGCCCAGTTCGCTGTCGGTGAACCGCGCGGCGATCAGCAGCGCCACGAGCAACACGCCCGCGTTCGCCAGGGCCAGCCGCTGCCGCATCACCCCGGCCACCAGCGTGGCCACGCCGACCACCAGGACGTATCCGTTGAAGACCAGCGCCGGGGCCAGTTCGCGGTCCCACCCGTTCGCGAGGACCAGGGCCAAGGCCATCACGAGCGGCGCGACACCGAATATCGCGCGGCCAGGCATGTGTTTGACGAGAGCCAGGACCGTGAGGGCCAACGATATCCAGCCGGTCGCGCCCATCAAGTAGAACAGCGCCGACAGCTCCTCGTTAAAGGGCGTGTCAAATTGCCAGAAACCGTTCCACATCCAGTGCCGGAAGGACAGACCATAGGAGATGACCGCCACGCCCCCCGCGCCCACAAGCTGGAACGGCCGACGCCAGATCGACGACGCTTCCCCGAACCAGAGCGCGCCCACCAGATACGCTGAGGCAAACAGGCCCAGATATCCCGTCATCCACATGAGATCTTCCCGGTAAACGTGGGACCTGGCCGCCCCTTCCAGCACCCACCAGAAGGCCACCGCCGCCCACACCACCAGCGCCCACGCCAGGAGCACCGGCCGCACGGCATAGCGGTCGGCCCGCAGCGCCTGCACGAAGTGCGGAATCACCAGCGCCCCCAGCAAGCCGATATACGCCGCCTCGGCGCCCTTGAGCTCCGCCGACTCCGCCCACAAGATCACGCCCACCAGGTACAGCACCGCCGGCGCGCTCACATTGAGAAGATAGACCAGCGGCAGGCTGAGGAGCATCCAGGCCAGCAGGAGCGTATCGACGTCGCCCGGCGCATTGTACGTCTGCTGCACGAGGGCGATGCTCGCGCCGAGGGCCAGCATCAGGAGCGTGGCCGCGCCTTCGCGCCAGGCCACCGACGCCTCCTTGCGCCATGCGACCCAGCCCGCCAGCACCTGGGCCCCTATCAGCGGCCCGACGGCGAAAAACGTGCGCACCGGCCGCGAGAGGTCCGACCAGTTGTGGGCAACCACGAAGATGATGCCCAGGCCCACGAGCAGCGAGCCCAGGACGGCCGAGAGCGTGAGGCCCACCTGGCGCCAGCGGTCCTTGTCGACCTCGCCGTAGTGCTGCCGCAGGCGCTCGGCGGCGTCGCCAGTGAGCACGCCGCGGGCGACGAGGTCCGGCAACTCCGCGTAAAGCCAGCGCACGAACTTGGTGCTCATGGCCGACCCCCGCCGACTACGCCCATCGCTGCCGTGCGTGCCGTCGCCGTTCGCGCCGCTGCGGCCCCGTCAGAAGATGGGCAAAGACTCCGCAAGACCGCACGGCCGGACAATCCGGCCGTGGCACACGGGCTTCTCTGCCCCGCACTCCGCCCTCCGCACTTCACCAGATCCGCTCGACCCAGCCGGTATCGACGCGGGCGGCAATGAAGTCC
>JAPLML010000596.1 GCA_026387055.1 Planctomycetota bacterium
TCCCGCGTCCGCCGCATCGCCCTGATGTTGCTGAAGCAAGAACACAGCACAAAGGTCGGCATCAAATGCAAACGCCTCAAGGCTGGCTGGGACGAAGCGTACCTGCTGCGGGTGCTCAGAATTTAGATGCGTTCGCCCTACCCTTGCTGTAACGACGACTTATCTCCGGTGCCCTGGCGTACCCGTCAAGTGTGTGCCACGGCCGGCGTGCCCGGCCGTGCGCTTTCCCGCGGGGCTGAAGCACGGCGGGACAAGCCCGCCGTGGCACACTGTAATCAGGCACGCTGCTGGAACGATATGAGCCGGCCGTGGCACTCGGCCATCAAGAGCGACACGAGCTTTCTGGAAACGACACTAGGCGGCGCCGGGCTGCGCGGCTATGATGTCGGCGTTTCCAGGAGACCGGGAGACAAGGAGCGCGGTTATGGCCGACGTGAACTACCTGAAGGAGATGTTCGCCCTGGACGGCCGGCGGGCGGCGGTGATCGGCGGCGGAGGCGTGCTCGCAGGCGCGATGTCGATCGCCCTGGCCCGCGCGGGGGCGAACGTCGCGGTCCTCGATGTAAACCTTGGCGCCGCCGAATCCAGGGCCGGCGAGATCACGAAACTGGGCGCAAGCGCCCTGGCCCTCAGGGTCGACGTGGCCAGGCGCGCTGACCTCGAGGCCGCCTCGGCAGCCATCGACAAGGCATGGGGCGGCACGGACATCCTCATCAACGCGCCAGGCCTGAACTCCGGCACGCCCTTCTTCGAGATTACCGAGGAGGAGTGGGACCGCCTCATCGCCGTCGACCTCAAGGGCGTATTCCTCGCCTGCCAGGTCTTCGGCAAAGGGATGGTCGAGCGGCGCCGGGGGAGCATCATCAACATCTCGAGCGCTTCGAGCGGCCCGCCGCTCTCGAAGGTCTTCACCTACAGCGTGGCCAAGGGGGGCGTGAACCAGGTCACCCAGTTTCTGGCGCGGGAGTGGGCAGCGGCGGGGGTCCGCGTCAACGCCCTGGTACCCGGGTTCTTCCCGGCCGAGCAGAACCGCAAGCTCCTCACGCCCGAGCGCACCGCCCAGATCATGGCCCACACGCCCATGAAGCGGTTTGGCGAGGCCGAGGAACTCCTGGGGGCGGTCGTGTGGCTGGCGAGCGAACGCGCGTCGGGGTTCGTCACCGGGGCGCTGGTGCGCGTGGACGGCGGGTACCTGGCGATGACGATCTGAGCAGCCCTTCCACGCCATGGCCGCGGCTTACAGCCCCGGACTCCTGATCCGTCGCAGGGCATTTGGAGAGTGCCGTGCTCTCGCGCCGTTGCGAAAGCATGGGTCTTGGAGCATCCGCAAGGCATGCTTTCGCAGGAGCGTGAAAGCATGGCACCCGCCGATTCACGTGCGACGGAGCATTACCCGATCCGAATCCACTTCGGTATGACGAACTCGGCCGACAATCCCTCATAAACGGCGCTGCGATCCGCGCTCTCGCGGCGGAGCAGTTCGGCCCCCGGCCACGCGCCGCTCAAGAGCATGAGGCTTTCCTGGAAATCCTTCTCGGCCTGCGCCATCGCCTTGCACGAAGCGTTGAGGGCGGGCATCTCCTCCTTGTCCAGATTGTTGAAGAGCCACGGCTTCTCGAACTTCCACTGCCACGCCTTGAGCTTGGCGCGGAGGCCGGCCTCGTTCGCCCTGGCGATCTCCTGGAGTCGCTTCCCGGCCGCCTCGGCTACTTCCTTCACCACGTCAACGGCGCTATCGGTCCCGAGCTGGAGCAACGGCTTGGCGTCTTCCACGACAGGTTTGAAGGCCACCGCCACCTGCTGGGGCGTCTTGGCCTGGCGGAAGGCGTAGATCCGCGACTTCAGCTTGCCCCCGCGCTGCGTCACCAGGCGGCCGATCGACGTCTTCAAGACCGCGTCGTCGGCGAGGGTGCTGGTCAGGTCGCCCTTCGCCCCCGGTCCCGCGCCCATGTAGACACCTGTCGGCGAGGCGGCCAGGATCTGCGCGATCGCTTCATACCGGACATAGTCGTCGGAGCCCTTCTCATAGCGCTCCTTGAGCTTCGTGTAGGCCTGAGCCGCGCCTTTCCAGTCGGCCTTCTTGCGGACGCAGTCCGCGGCGATCCGCAGGGCCTCGGTCTTTGCCTTGTCGTCCAGCGTCTTGGCGGCGAAGGCCTGGGCCTCCGCCAGGGCCTCATCCACCTGGCCCGCGACGAGCTTGGCGGAAATCTCGGCGGCCTTCTGCTGATCCTCCGTCAGCGGCTCGGCGTTCGCAGGCTTCGTGGGTCCGGTCTTGTCGCCGGGGCCCGCCTTCTTGGCGGCCGGCCCCGCCTGGGCCGGATCCCCCTTGCCCGCCTTGTCGCCGGCGTTCTTACCGGCAGGCCCGGCAGGACCAACGGCCGATGCGGTTGCCACCGCCAGGACCAACACCACAGTCAGAGCAATTGCGATGTGTTTCATGGGTCTTTCCCTCCCGTGACTATGCCACCACGGTAGCGCAACCCTCAGCGGGTCTAATCTTACATATCCGCCTGCATCCCTGCAAGAAAATCCTTGCCTTTCTTGCAGAACATGCGCACCCGGGCACCCACCCCCCGCCACCGGGCGGCCGGCCTCGTCATAGCCTCGCGGCCTCTTAGATGCATGAAAGGGGCGAAAGGTTCACTGATAACCTGCCTCCCAGATAAACGACGCCGCGAGCCGACCTATTGCGTGAGACCGGCCGGCCGACGCACTCCCTTGCAGGTCGCGACTAAACAATCGGTGCCGCTCTTCGCCGTTCAATCCGCAATTCGACATCCGCCACTGCCTTATCCCTTGA
>JAPLML010000661.1 GCA_026387055.1 Planctomycetota bacterium
TCCGAGGCGTCGTACATCCGCTTCGAGATCGGCCTGATCCGCAGCCACTACATCGGCCGCACGTTCATCGCCCCGCACCAGAGCGAGCGGGACCTGAAGGTGCACCTGAAGTTCAACCCCGTGACGGAGGTCCTGAAGAACAAGCGCGTGGTGGTCGTGGTGGACTCGATCGTGCGCGGGACGACGCTGCGGCAGCTCGTGCGCCTGATCCGCGGCGCGGGCGCCCGCGAGGTCCACGTGCGCGTCGGCAGCCCGCCGATCCGCTTTCCGTGCTTCTATGGGGTGGACATGTCGACGCGCAAAGAGCTGATCGCCTCGTCGCACAGCGTCGAGGAGATCCGCGACCACATCGGGGCGGATTCCCTCGGGTACCTTTCGGTCGAAGGCATGCTCAAGACCGTGCCGGCCCCGAAGGACATGTGCACGGCGTGTTTCACCGGCGAGTACCCGACCGAGGTGCCCGTGGACTTCGAGAAAGAGCAGTTCGACACGGGGCGGAAGTGCCGGTAGGAGAATGTGGCACAGCCGCCCTCGGCTGTGCATGGTTGATCGCAAGCGTGCACAGCCGGGGGCGGCTGTGCTACAGGACAAGCGAGCATGACCGCCGCCGTACTGGCACTGGAAGACGGGACGGTCTACCCGGGCGTCGCCTTCGGCGCCACGGCCGAATGCGAGGGCGAGGCCGTCTTCAACACCAGCATGACCGGCTACCAGGAGGTCGTGACCGACGCCTCGTACAAGGGCCAGATCGTCGCCATGACGTACCCGCTCATCGGCAACTGCGGCGTGAACGCGGAGGACGCCGAGTCGCGCCGGCCGTGGGTCGAGGGGTTCGCCGTCCGCGAGCTCAGCCGCGTCACGAGCAACTGGCGGTGCACGGGAAGCCTGGAGGATTACCTCAAGGCACACGGGGTCCCCGGCATCCAGGGGATCGACACGCGCGACCTGACGAAGCACATCCGCACCGCCGGCGCCATGCGGGCCTTTCTGTCGACGGCGGACGCCGACCCCCAGCGCGCCGTCGAGAAGGCGCGGGCGTCGCCGGGCCTCGTGGGCCGCGACCTNGAGGTGACGTGCGACAAGGCGTGGGACTGGGACGGGCGCGACCCCCTGCCCGGCGCGCCGAAGATCGTCGTGATGGACTACGGCGTCAAGTACGGCATCCTGCGGCGGCTTGGGGAAGCCGGCTGCCGCGCGCGCGTCTTGCCGGCGAGCGCGTCGGCCGAGGACGTGGCGGCCGAGAAGCCCGACGGCGTGCTGCTCTCGAACGGTCCCGGCGACCCGGCGGCGGTGCCGTACGCGGTCGAGACGGTGCGGCGCCTGGTCGAGGACCCGCCGGGCGGGCGGCCGCTGCCCCTCTTCGGCATCTGCATGGGCCACCAGGTCCTGGGGCAGGCCCTCGGCGGCCGGACCTTCAAGCTCAAGTTCGGCCACCACGGCGCGAACCACCCCGTGAAGGACCTGGCGACCGGGAAGGTGGCCATCACGGTGCAGAACCACGGCTTCTGCGTGGACATGGACTCGCTCGCATCGAGTGATATTGAACTCACGCACATCAACCTGAACGACGGCACGCTCGAAGGCCTGCGGCACAGGCG
>JAPLML010000544.1 GCA_026387055.1 Planctomycetota bacterium
GCGGCGGTTGGAGGAGGCGTGCGGCACGCGGAACCTGGAACTGCCCGTGTCGCGGCTGGCCGATGGCGAGGCGTTCCGGCTGTTCGTGGCCGAGATGCTGCGGCGGCACGAGGAGCTCTTTGCGGCGCACAACGAGTCGCTGGCCGAGTATCGGCGGGTGTACCGCGAGCGCAGCGCCGCCCAGCCCGTGCCGGACCTGGCGCGCGAGGGGGCACGCATCGAGATGCCATTCTGGGTGTGGCGGGCGGGAGAGGCGCGGCGGCGGTTGTGGGTCGAGGCGGCCGACGAAACTCGCGCCCCGCTCGCCACGGCGAGTCTTCGACAAGCGGGGCAGCGAAATGGGCTCACGCTTTTCGCGGAAACCGAGGAGATGGGCACGATGGATGTTCGAGCCCGCCGCGCCAGCGGCGGGAGACCGGCGGATGTCGAGCAACTGGCGGCCCTTCGC
Source organism: Planctomycetota bacterium (assembly GCA_026387055.1). GTDB lineage: Bacteria > Planctomycetota > Phycisphaerae > FEN-1346 > FEN-1346 > JAPLML01. Next base: position 449 of record JAPLML010000544.1, read on the forward strand.
CAGGCCGGCTGGAAGATCCGGCCGCGGGCGCTCACGCTGACGCTCTTCGCCCGCCTGGCGGTCGGCGACGTGTTCATCCACGGCCTCGGCGGGGCGCTGTACGACAAGATCACCGACGGGATCTTCGAGCGGCTCTTCGGCGTGCAGCCGCCCGAGATCGTCCTGGCGTCGTGCACGGTCCGGCTGCCGGTGGAGGCGTACCCGTCGACGCCGCGCGACCTGGAGGCGGCGCGGCGGCGGGTGCGGGACTGGCGGTTCAACCCGGACCGCCTGCTCTCCGGGGCGGATCGCTCGCGGGCGGAAGCGACGGCGCTCATCGACGAGAAGTGGCGCCTGATCCGCGAGCGTGAGGCCACGCGCGACGGCCGCAGCCGCGCGTGGCGGCGGATACGCGCGATCAACGAGTCTCTGGCGGCCCTGGCGCCCGATGGTCCCCTCGCTGCCGCCGAGGACCTGGCCCACGTGGAGCGGGAACTCAAGTGGAACGCGATTCTCCAGAACCGCGAGTACCCGATCTGTTTTCATCCTGTGGAGGAACTGGCGGCATTCTACCGGGATGTGACGAGCATTTGAGGCTCGTCCTCGTTCCATTTTGGATTTTAGATTTTTGGCTCTCCTCCCCAAAGCGTGGTGAGATAGAGCGGTAAAAACAGTGGACATCATGCTGCCTTTCGCAGATCAAGTCTTGTGGTGACAAGGACTTGAATGACGAAAGGGGTCGCACGATGTCCAGGTTGAGTATAGCACACTACTTTCCTTTTGCACGGGTGAAGGTCTTGGGCCAGAACGTTCATCTCGAGTGTGAGCCGGCAGGGACGATGATCCGCCTGGTGCCGGATCACCGGTTCCGGCCGCGCTGCCACGAGTGTGGCCGGCCTGGCACGGTTCATGCCACAGGACTGCGACGCATCCTGCGCGACTTGGCCGTCGGCCCGGCCCAAACCTACCTCGACGTCGAGTATCGGCGGGTCTGGTGTCCGTCCTGCCGCAAGGCCAAGGTCGAGCAACTCTCCTTCGCCGACCCCAGCCGGCGGGTGACCCATCGGCTCGCCCGGTACGTCTACGACCTGTGCCGGATCATGACGATCCAAGACGTGGCCGACCATCTGGACCTGGACCCGAAGACCGTCAAGACCATCGACAAGCACTTTCTGGGGCAGGAATTCGGACGCACCGACTACCAGGACCTGCGCATCCTGGCCATCGACGAGATCAGCCTGACGCACGGGCAAGACGGCTACATGACCGTTGTGCTGGACTACCTGACCGGCCGGGTCGTCTGGATGGGCGAAGGCCGGAAGGCCGAGACGTTGGACGCCTTCTTCGCCGGCATGACGGCCCAGGAGAAGCAAGGCATCGAGGCCGTGGCCCTGGACATGTGGGAGGCCTTCATCAAGTCGGTCCAGACGCACTGCCCGCGGGCCAGGATCGTCTTCGACCTGTTCCATCTGGTGAAGGGCTACGGCCAGGTGATCGACGAGGTCCGGCGCCAGGAATACGCGAAGGTCGACCCGCATCAGCGTGCGTTCATCAAGGGCAGCCGGTACCTGCTGCTCAGCAACCGCGAGAACCTCCGGCCGGATCAGCAGACGCGACTGAATGACCTGCTGGCCGTGAACCGGCGGCTGAACGCCGTCTACATCCTGAAGGACCAGCTCAAGGCCATCTACCGCTACCGCATTCGGGCCTGGGCCAAGCGAGCCTTGGACCAGTGGTGCCGGCTGGCGGCCGAGGTCGACCACCCGCTGATGCGGCGATTCATCCGCCGGCTGCGCTTCTTCGAATATGGCATCCTCAACCATTGCAACTATCCCATCGGCACCAGTCGACTCGAAGGCGTCAATAACAAGATCAAAGTCATCAAACGCAAAGCGTACGGCTTCCACGATCCGGAGTACTTCGCCCTCAAGGTCAAACAAGCCCTGCCGGGCACAAAAGTAACCACGGAAACGGGATGAGAACCAGATTTTTGATTTTCGATTGAACGGCAACGGCGCCGGCGTGGCTACGGGGCTGTTTTCTTTGTGTTTCTCAAATCGAAAATCTAAAATCACAAATCGAAAATGGCCACTCCACACGGCCGCCGTCACGGAGGATAACACCATGGTTCGCCTGGCCTTCAGCACCAACGCCTACACGAAGTTTTCCCTGCCCGAGGCGTGCGACCGGATTGCCGCCGCCGGGTACAAAGCGATTGAGATCCTGGCCGACGCGCCGCACGCGTATCCCCCGGCGTACTCGGCGCACGAGGCCGCGCGGCTGCGCGAGCGGCTCGACGCCCTGGGCGTGTCGGTCGCGGCCGTCAACGGGAACACCGCGATGGGCTACTTCACGCCCGTGCCGAAGACGCTGACGTTCGAGCCGAGCCTGATCTCGCCCACGGGGCAGCCGCTCTCGGGCGAACCGCGGGAGCTCCTGCGCGAGCGATTGCTGGAAGGGCTGGACACCGTGGTGGGCCTCGCGGACCGGGCGGGGGTGGACCTGGCGCTCGAGCCGGAGCCAGGGCAGCTCCTGGAGACGAGCGCCGAGTTCAAGGCCCTGCTGGACGAGGTGGGCCATCCGCGCCTCGGCGCGAACGTCGACGTGGGCCACGTGTGGTGCGCGGGCGACGACCCGGCCGACTCGGTGCGCCTGCTGGCCCCGCATCTCAAGCATCTGCACCTGGAGGACATCAAGGGCCGGCGGCACTATCACCTGATTCCGGGGGAGGGCGGGGAGATCGATTTCGCGGGCATCCGCCGGGCGCTCGGCGAGGTGGGCTACCGCGGGGCGGCGGCCGTTGAACTATACACGTATAAGGATGAGCCTGATCGCGCGGCCCGCGAGGCCTACGCGGCCCTCGCCCCGCTGTTCCCCGAGTAGCGGCCGCTCGGGGACTGAGCGCGGCGGGTCTCCTGACCCGCCGCGGGTGTGCGTTTTCTGGCCGCTACGGGGCGCTTCCTGCGCGGTGGGTCAGGTCGAAGACTCGCCGTGGCGAGAGACCCGCCGCGCACGGGGCCAAGCGGCGCTGGAGTGGTAGCAGGACGCCCACGGCGATCTTGAATGTGCCAGGGACGGCTCACGCGGGGGTTTCGGCGACGGCGATGCGGTCGCGGCCGCCGTGCTTGGCGGCGTACATCGCCTGGTCCACGCGGCCGATGAGCGATTCGAGGCTCTCGTCTTTGCGGTACTCGGCCACGCCGATCGAGACGCTGGTGGGGAGACGGCACTCGCCCAGGACGGCGGGCCGCTCGCGGACGCGGGCCTGAAGCCGTCGCGCGAGTTGCTCCGCCTGGCCGGCCAGGGTGTCGGGGAGGACGAGGAGGAACTCGTCGCCGGCCCAGCGCCCCGGCGCGTCGACGCTGCGGACAGTCTCCAGCAGGACGGCCGCCAGGTTCGTCAGGATGGCGTCGCCCGCCGGGTGACCGACCTTGTCGTTCACATCCTTGAGTTGATCGACGTCGAGCATCATGACCGACAGGTGCGAGCCGTACCGGCGGCTGCGGTCGGTCTCGCGGGCGAGGGCTTCCTCGACGCCGCGGCGGTTCGCCAGGCCGGTCAGCGGGTCGGTCTTCGCGCGGCGCTCCATCTCCTGGTACAGCTCGACGTTGTAGATGCTGGCGCCGATGAGCTCGGCAATCTGCTCGACGACGGGCAGGTCGATCTCCTCGTCGAAGCAGGCGCCGTCCTGCTTGTCGGCGAGGTTGAGGACGCCTCGGACCCGCCCGCCGCCCTTCAGCGGAACGATGATGCAGGAGGTGGTGGCGTAGTGGTCCTTGAAGTCGCGTTCGATCGTCACGTCGGAGGCCTGCTCGAACTCCTGGAACTCGCGGATCAAGAGCGGTTCGCCCGTCCGCACCGCCACGGCCATGGGGCTGCGCGGGTTGTCCTGGAGGTCCACGCGGTCGGCCACCGAGGTCTCGCGGGAGTGGCCCTGGAGCATGAGCCGGTCGCCGGCGGCATCGTAGAGGTAGAGGCTGGCCCGTTTGGCCTCGACGAGGGCGGGCAGCCGCTCGATGCAGGCCGAGACGATCTCGTCGAGGTTCAGCGAGTTGATCTCGCGCGAGAGGTGGGCGACCTGGTGAATGCGCCGCAGGGCCTGGTCGAGACGCTGGCGCTGGCGCTCGAGATCCTGGGCGCGGGCGTCGGCTTCGGCGGCCCGGGCGCCCAGCAGGCTGTTCTGCTGGGCGAGCGCTTCGGCCCGCTGGCCGACGGATTCCAGGGCCGCCGTGCGCTGGATGTTCCGGGCCCAGCCCGCGAGGCGCTGGCTGAGCGTTGCCGGCGACACGGGTGTCACCAGGATGTCGTAGGCCTCCTCGAAACGGGCGGGGCCGAGGCGATCCAGGCCCTCGGCCGAGCCGGTCCAGACGCACCGCGCGCTGTAAAGCCGCAGGGCCTCGGCCAGCGCGCCCTCGGCGGCCAGGGCCAACTCCACGCCGACGAGAACGAGGAAGTGCTCGCCGGAGGCCAGGTGCTCCGGGCGAAGATCGGGCACGGTCTCCAGGCGGAAGCCCGGCGGCGCGTGGGCGCTCTGCCACGCGCGGTAGAGCGCCGCATCGGCCGTCGCGAGCGCCAGCGACAAGCCGCCCTTGGCGGCGGCCGGCGGGCAGGACCCCGCCATCGGGGGCCGATCGGTCTCGGGGGTCATGGCATCCCAGTGTAGCGGCGATGGCCAAGAGCGTCTAGGGAA
>JAPLML010000382.1 GCA_026387055.1 Planctomycetota bacterium
CGGGTCGGGCGTGGTCCTCGCGCCGATCCACACGAGGTCCAGCTTGTGCCCGAGCGCGGCCTCCACGTGCTGGGGCGTGCCCACCTCGGCGCCCACGGGGAACCCGAACTCCTCGCGAATCCTGACCAGCCAGTCCAGGGCCGCCGCCCCGGCGCCCGGAAACGTGCCCGGATGCGTCCGCGGTTTCCAGACGCCCGCCCGAAAGAGGCTGAGCGTGCATCCGGCCAGCCCGGCGGCCGTCTGGCGAAGCTGGTCTTCCGATTCGGCGCTGCACGGGCCGGCGCACAGGAACATGCCCGGCATCGGCAGGCCCCACTCGGACAGAGGCTTGATGGAACCGCTGATCATGCTTCGCGCTCCTCGGATCGGCCTATGAACGGCCTCTCAAGAGATTAACCGCCGCCGGCGCCAAAGGTCGCTCTCAAAGGCAGGCGGCAGGCGGCGGCTTTAGCAGCGGCACGGAACGGCGCCGCCTACAGGCGGCAGCACGTAGGCCGGGGCAAAGCCCCGGCTTTCAACTAGCCCCACAGGGGGCGCTTGATCTCTAGCCACGGTGCGCGAACCCGTGGACCGCGGCCCGCCCGGATGCCGTAGGAACCCATCTTGATTTCTCTTGACCTGCCTTCGCCCCGGCGGTATCGTTCAGACATGGCCCACCTCAGCGTGCTCGCGCCGGGTCCGCATCGCCTCCGATTGAGGCGGCGCATTGCCCGGCCAGGAAAGGGCAATATTGTGTCCCCAGATTACCCCCAATTGATGCCAAGCTGGTACTGAGCGAACCTATGCGTAAGGGAGAAAGCAATGACGCGGCGGCAGTCTATTATGGGGGTTGGGACACTTGTCTGCCTCTTGGTGTTTGGTTTCTCGGCTTGCCAGGTTAAGCATCCAGGCGCCCTGCCTCCCAATGGCGAAGCAGTGGTTAGCCACGTGGAGGCCGGTCAGGCTTCCGGAAGAGCCATCGCCAAGAGCGATTGGGACAAGGTTATGCAGTTTTACCAACTTGGGGCCGGTGCCGTTTTCGAAGGTTTGTACGCAGTGCCGCTGGACACCGAATTGATAAAGAGGTCCCCCGACGAGTTGCTCGCTTGGCTGGAGGTACGGGAACGACAGGCCAATGATCCCGCAGCGCCAGAGCCAGTCAAGACGCATCCGGCGGCTCGCCACTCCGACCTGGCGCGCGTCTATCGCGTACTGCTCGAGAAAGACAGAACGCGGCGTGAAGGGGCGCCACTTTTTCGACAGAGGCTGGCTGTACTGGCTCAGGCGCTTGATGTCATGAGGGTGTCTGGTGACGGCCCAGCAGGCGCTTTGGCCCTTCAGATTCAGGCCCTGGCCGAGGACTATCCGGGGCGGTCGGAAGTTGGTGTTCTGCATGTCGACCTGTTTTGCGCCTTGACGGCCGTTGCAGAAAACGCGGCGGAGGACTTTGCCAGGATCACCGCACAGAGCGACACCGAAGCCTTCGTGGCACGGGTTTCGGAGCAGGCCAAAGAGGTCGAGCACGAGCGGTTGGCGAAAATATGCAAACGCTTACCAGATGAACCGGCGGGTCATATTGCGGCAATTTATCTCATACGATATGAGTGGGACCGGGGCAAGGAGGGCAGAGAACAGGCATTGGCCCTGCTGGCCAAACACCGTGCCGCCATTGCAGGGAATGGTGCCTGGGAATCCCGCGCAGCCAGGATAATTGGGGATATACTGGCTACTACGGAGGGATTGACGGACCTTGAGTTCGCAGACACTAAAGGCCGCAAGTGGAAAGTGGACGACCTCAAAGGCCGAATTACGCTGTTCTGCTTCTACATTCCTGCCCAGAGGGACATGCCGGGCCGGTGGCACAACAAGCTGGGGAGCAAAGTGCAGATCATAGCTGTTCCCGCATGGATGGATGAAACCGAAAGCCCCGGCTCTGGTGCTATCGTCAGTGTCGACCCGAAACGATCCGATGTGTCCTTGCTCCGGCAAAAACTGCGCGTCATTGCGATTCCCGAGAACATCATCGTTACACCGTTCCTTGAGGTAATCAGCGATCCGGAGAAGGTCTTCGAGTACCTGCGCAGCCAGTTTCCTGAGATCTATGGGGCGAAAGCAGGTTAGTCCCGGGTGTTGTGGTGGAGTTGCGGCAACGCTATACGTATGCCTTGACGGCCGAGGTCGCGGTGGGTGCGCTGGGATCATGGCGCGACTGGCACGAGGGGGGTTCCAGCGCTTCGGAGTCACCTTCGGACGGGGCGTCCGCCGGGCGATTGGAGGGTTCGTGGCCGGCCTGGAGACTAACCTTGGCCGCCCCCTCCACCGACGCAAGCCCGGTCCGCCGCCCGGCCGCAAACGCAAACGGAGATGGATATTGTCTCCCCGCAACTCCGGAACTCACGCCGGATGCGCCCGAAGGTCAAGGCGCCGGCTTGGGCTCCGCGGGGCGTAACAGTTTCGCCTTGCCGGTAAGCATGCGGAGCCTGGCGCTCTTGAAAACCGTCTTCGAACACTCAACACCCAGCCCCGGACGCTTGAGATCCGGGAGGCGCCAGTGGTCGGCCACAAAGAGGGCGGATTGCGGTCCCTGCCAATGCACGTGAGGTTTGCCATTGGCTGTGATCGTGATATCTGCTTGGTCGCGAGCAAGCAACACGGTAATGTCAAATTCATACTCTTGCGCATTGACCATGCCGAGGGGAAACGTCTGGTCAGGCTTCTTGGGGACCCCGACGAGCGGCTCGTCCTCTTTTCCGAAGGTCACCACTACACCGGAGTTCCCCACCGGCAGAATCGCCACACAGTAGTAGGTGCTGTCGAGACGCACAAGGCGGACTTTCAACTGATAGTTGCCGACCGGCGCACACGGAATCAC
>JAPLML010000530.1 GCA_026387055.1 Planctomycetota bacterium
TAGTTTACGTTATCGCTTTACGAGCCCTAACGTCGTGTGCGGCTGCCCTTTCCGCCAAAACGTTGTGGGAAGCGACCTGGTGGCCGATTCCTCGCCCCGGTGTGAAAGGCTAGATGCTCGGTGGGCGTAGGAGGCTGTCGATCACCGCTTGGCGGATGATCCGGCAGCCTTCGTCCAACAGGCTCATCTCGATGTTCAGCGGCGGCATGAGTTTAATGACACTATCGCCGCGGCCCGCGCACTCGATCACCAGCCCCAACTCAAAGCAGCGTCTGGCTACCCGTGCGGCCAGATCCGGTTGGCCGAGCGCCTGAAGATCAATGCCCCAAATGCACCCGACGCCCCGCACCCCGATCCGTGTGTCCAGTGGTTGGATCTCGCCGGTGAGAAAAACGCCGAGGAAGTCTTCTCGTTTTCTGATGCCAGCCTGGAAGTTGCTGTCAGTCCAGTACTCGAGGGCCGCCGTGGCACTGATGAATGCTAGTTGATTGCCGCGGAACGTCCCCGTGTGTTCTCCGGGTTGCCACACGTCCAGAGACGGCTTTATGAGCACGAGGGCCAAAGGCAACCCATAGCCGCTGAGTGACTTGGCGAGCGTCACGACGTCCGGGGCGATACCGGCCCGCTCAAAAGAGAAGAAAGGCCCGGTTCTACCGCAACCAACCTGGATCTCGTCGCAGATCAAGAGGATACGGTGTCTGTCGCAGAGATCCCTCAGACGCTGAAGCCAGGGGACTGGTGCGATCACGACCCCCCCCTCGGCCTGCACCGTCTCGACGATGATGGCGGCGGGCAGCTCGATACCGGAGTTCTCGTCGCTTAACACCGTCTCGATATACTCGATGGTGTCAAACGCCTGCATAAAGCCGTGTGGGAATGGCATGAACGTGACGTTCGTCAGGGGGACAGCGGCCCCGGCCCGATTCATCTTGTTGCCGGTGGCAGCCAGACTCCCAAGGCTCATGCCGTGGAATCCGCCCATGAATGCGAAGACTCCGAGACGGCCTGTGGCTTTCCGGGCAATCTTCAGGGCAGCCTCCACCGCATTTGTCCCCGTTGGCCCGCAGAACTGGCACTTGTACGAAAGCCCTCGAGGCTGGAGGATGACCTTGTGGAACTTGGTCAGGAACTCGCGTTTGGCCACCGTGTGGCAGTCCAGGCCATGGGTGATCGAATCCGACGCGAGGTACTCGAGCAACCTCACCTTTATCGCGTCGTCGTTGTGGCCGTAGTTGAGGGAGCTGGCTCCGGCGAAGAAGTCGATGTAGCGGTTGCCCGCCTCGTCCGTGAGGACGGATCCCTTGGCCTTGCTGAAGACGGCCGGCCATCGTCGACAATACGACCTTACGTTGGATTCGAGTTCAGCGAAGATGTCCATCGTCTGCATGATTGGTCCTCCAAGGCATGCGGGACCCAGCCTGTCACCTGGAGGGCGTCCCGCCGCTCACCCCCGAGATGATCCACCTGAACTTCCCATGGGCCTGTCTCTCTATATGGGAAATGATCTCGAAGTCTATCGTGAACGTCCCGCCAAGCCTTTGGCTGAGCCCGTCCGCGATGTGGCGCTTTGCCAGCGCCAAGCTGTGGTCGGGGTAGCCGGCGATGGCCACGAGTCGTACAGTAAGATGCCCAGGCGCTGTCTGGACAACCTGCGATTCCTCGATCCCGAGGCCACTGGCTGTATCGAATGGAAACGTCAGGATGGTGGGCGAGAAACGCTTCCCGCTGGCGGAGACGACGAAGTCTTCCTCTCGCCCGTGTAACCTTTCGACCACAGGGCTCTTGATGCCACAGGAGCAGGGCTCGGCGGAGCATGCGGCCATATCACCGGTGCGATACCGCAGGAGCGGCATGCTGAAGTTCGTCAGGTTGGTGCCCGTGACTTCACCAATCTCGCCTGGCATGCACACACTGCCGTCTGGCCGCAGAATCTCCACGATCGTGCACTCCGTGTCGACGTGAAGGCGATGACGCGGACACTCGGATGCCGATGCCACGCGCTCGGTCATTCCGTACTGGTCGAACACCTCGGCGCCGAAGCCCTCCTGAAGTGTCAGCCGCTGGTGACTAAGAACCTGTTCCGACGAGGTGAGCACTGCCCGAACACCAAGTCCGACGCCATGCTGCTTGAGGTAGCTGGCAAGAATCATGAGGGACCCAGGGTAGCCTTCGACGGCCACTGGTGCGAACCGCCGCATCTCTTCGACGATACCGGGCAAGTGTTCCTGGTCCAGATGGTAGCTGGAAACCATGAGCAGGCGGCCAGCTCTGTCCCTGAGCTAGGGCTTGCGGGCCGTTTGGCCCGGAGGCACAATCTGATCACCCCGCACCCAAACTCTCCTATGTCTGGGCTGGACGCCCGCGCGGCGGCGCCACCGCGTCAGGAGCGCCTCCTCCCAACATGCGGAAGTGATATCCCCATAGACCACAAGGGGTACGCCGGTGCTTCCGCTCGTGTGGCCTCGGATGAGCAGGGCCGGCCAGCGCCGTTCCGCCAGGAAGCGCCGTGGGTCGCCGCGCACTACGTTCTTGTCGAGGGTAGGCAGTCGCGGCAGGTCTTGGATGCCGCGGATGTCGTCGGGCCGGATGCCCACCCTCCTGAACGTCTCTCGATAGTAGGGCGCTTTCTGGGCCGCCCACAGGACAAGGTCTCGCAGCCTTTCGCCCTGGTATTCCTCCATGTGGCGCCGCGTCCATCCATCCATGACCTCCATGTCGGCCAAGATCTGTGCCATTCCACCCCAAGCGTAGACGCTTCGCCGCGCGAGGCTGCGGCCGGAGGCAATGAGACTTCGGATGCTCCTGGGACTCCCGCGATACAGCCGGGATTCATACCAAGACATGGGTCACTCCGCTTGGTGACTCGGGAACTCCAGCCCATGTTCTTCATAGAAGCGGACGATCGTCTCGGTGTCGGAAGAGGACGAGAACACAGGGCCACGCTGCTTGAGTTCCCGCGTCAGTTCCTGGTAGCTATAGGTCTCGCCATTGAAGACGACCTGGACACTGCCATCCTCGTTGGCCATGGGCTGGCGCCCGGTCACGAGGTCAATCACCCTGAGGCGCCACATGGCCAGTCCGACACCGGGGGCCGTGAAGAAGCCCGCCTCGTCGGGGCCGCGGTGCGTGAGAGGGCGCACATCCTCCGAAGCAGCGGTTCGTCATCGAATCCGACGAATCCCATTATACCGCACATGCCTTTGCCCTCTCAGGCGGCACCGTTGACAGCTTCCACTCCACGTGCCCTGACCACCCAAAGTGCGGCTTGAAGGCGAGGCACGCGCCCTCGAACTCCGTGAGCGGCCGGTCGAACCGGGGGTCGGTCGACCGGCAAGCGACCTGCTCGTACTCAAAGTCGCAGAGCGGAAGCAGATGGTTCTGGAGCGACCGGTGCAGCATCGGAATCGCTCGATAGTCAAACCCCATCAGCCGCGCGCACGCCAGGTCGACTGCCACGGGGTTGAACCCGGCGAGGATCACCCCCGCGGGCTTGGGCGTCGGATCGAGCGGGCCGTTGCCCTCGCCGCACACGATGGCGTCCACCACATTGAGGAGCCGACGGATCGGCCGATCGTGAAGCTGGCCTTGGGCGTCGGCGTACAAGAGGATCCGATTGAGATCGATGACCATCCGCCACGTGGTGTCGTTGCCGTACCAGTTGCCCGAGCGGATCGTATCGGTGTTGGTGTCCCCGAACACCCGCCGCCCGACCGCTTTGGCCGGTCCCGCAATCACCTGGCGCAGGGACCCCAGGTGCGGGAACACCCACTTGAACCCGGCGACCACGGCATTCTCCATGCGGTGAATGAGTCCGGCGTCGGCAAACTGGTCCCCGCCCTGGGCGGGCGTCCCCTCGCGGTGGTGGGGCAGCCAGTTCTTGTTCCCATTGATGCCCACCAAGTTCTTCATGCACGCCGTGAGGCCCGTCTTCTTGTGCGTCTTGAGCTTCGGCAAGTTGATCACGCAATCCGCCGCCAGCACGGTCTTCGAGACCAGGTACTCGTGCACGTCGTCGTGATGACGCCGGTGCAACTCACTGGTATCGTACTCCGCGCCGTAGAGCAGATGACAAAGGTGGTTGACCTCGGCAAAGGCCGAAAGTCCACCCAAGTCAACTTTGGCGTACCCCGCCGGGTCGCCCGGGAGCGACTCGTGACCCACGATGACGCCGTCGATCTTCTTGGCGCGCTCCGGACGCAGGTCGTACACTTCCACGTCAAATCCCACCTCATGGCGGTAGAGCTCCTGGATCTCACGCAGGCCCGTGATACGGCAGATGGCCTCGAAGTCCGCGTCGTTCTGAGGGGCATCGGCAATGATGATCCGGCCCCGCCCCTCGAGGGCGATGAACACACAGTCGAGAACTGCCCGGATGATCGCCCCGTGTGTGATCAGGCAGTCGTCGTGGCCGGGGTGTGTCTCGCGGAAGTCGCGGACGAAATTCGGTTTCAGCACCACCGTGTTGCCAGGCCTCACGAGGCGGCCCAGAGGATTCCACTCCGCTGTACCGTAATGCTCCGCGTCCAGGCTCAGGAGGTGCAGGCTCTCGCGAATGGCGTCGTAGGCAGGGTTGGCGCCGGCGGCCACCGCCTCTGCTCCGAAGGGATACTCCGGATAACGGGTTGTCGGCGAATAGGGCGGCGCACCGTACCTCGCCTGACCCACCGCAGCCGCAACCTGGGACGCATGCGACAAGGGTCCGATCCTCTCAAGCCGTCGGATGGCCGGCGGCCCGCTGGATGGTCTCATCCAGGTGCCGTCGCCAGAGTGCCGTCACGGCATCTACGCCGCAGTGCCGCGTGGCCGCCGCCGCAGCGGCCTGCGAGCAACGCGTCCACAGAACGGGGTCCCGAAGGAGCGACGAGATGTGGGTGGCATACTGGTCAATATTGTCCGGCTCTACCAGGTAGCCGTTGACGCCATTCTCGACAAGATCGCCCAGTTCGCCGACGTCGGCCACGACCGGCACGGCGCCGGCGGCCATGGCTTCGGCCATGGCGATGGACAGGCCCTCCGACTGGGACGTGAGCACGAAGACCTTGGACGTGGCAAGGAAGGCCGCCACGTCGTCCCTCTTGCCAAGGATGTCGATGCAATCCGCCACGCCCAACTCGTCAGCCCTGCGACGGACAGCATCCATAAGCGGTCCCCCGCCCAGCATCACAGCCCGAACGCCGGGGACCGTGCGTCGGACGACCGCCGTGATCTCGACGAATTGGATCGGTTGTTTGTCCTCCTCAATGCGCCCCACAAATGCCAAGTGAAGCGGCCGATGACCGCTTGTCTCCGGCCGCGGGCTGACGCAGCCTGTAATGACCGCGACCTTGCGGCCAAGCCTTCGCTCAGCCAGAAATGTCTTGGCTTTGCAGCCGCGCACGACAACCAGTTCGAATTGGCGAGCCACGGCCATCGCCAGCCGTTCGAGAAAAGCCGACGGCTGTGCCAGGCTTCGTGTGACCCAATGCTCGGCATGGAAACCGCCGCCGAAGACCTCAACCGGCCCAGCCGTCATCTGGTAGCATGCCGGACGGCCGAACAGCCTGGCCGCGATTAGCGCGGAGCACGCGCCAGGCAGGAAGTGATATCCCATGTACAGGTCGGGCCTGAACCGCAGCCCAGTGATGACCATCCACAGCCCCTTGGCGAGCGCGCGGCTTAGAATCGTGGCGACCCACCGCGGAGGGCAGACGAACCGCACTCGCTCAAGAGGCGCCTGCGGCTCGTCCACCACAAGGATAACCTCCTCGCCTCCGCTGCGGGTAAGCGGGACAACGTGCGACAGGTACCAGCCGGGATTGTGAAACGTCCCGGTGACCGCGATGCGGCCGGAGGGCCTCCAACGGCGGTGCGGAACTAGCCGCCCGAAGGCCGCCGCCAGCAACGTCAGGGCGTATACAAGAAACAGGACAGCATACGCAACAAGGGAGGCAAGCCACCCTCTGAGATGTCCGGCAAAGGGGCTGGCTCCGCCTGGCACTAGGTGATCATGCGGCCACCGCCGCATCCTGCGTTTGAGCCCATGGCGGGCCTCGCGCTCCTCCATCGTCGGCGTGCTGGGCATCGGTTCTGTGGCCTGCTCCGGGTTGACCTTCAAGGACACGGGAACTCCAGTCGGCGCCAAGGAATCGAAACGCTCTCTGAGCCGGTGTCGTCCGGCGGGTTGCGGCTGAGATCGGTGACTTCCCGCCCGTTGACGGTCACGCGGGTTACCCCGGGATTCACAACGTAGAACGTCAGGCCGTCGAGGTCGGATCGCGAAAGCCGTCCGCCATCCGGGCAAGCCATCGCCGTGGTATCAAGATGAACCCACAAACCACCCTCGTTCTGCGCTGTGTGCACGGCAACCTCCCGCGCCGCCCGGCAGTGCCCCAGCAACCGGCGTGGGGTGGTCACAAGCACGCGTCCCTGCTGGAATGCCTCACCCAGACGCTGAAAGCCGGCCACGGCCCGCGCATCGAACGCGGCGCGCGGACCCAGTTTCCCCAGGTGCGTATAGAGCACACACACCCCGCCGTTGGCTGTCAGGTGGTCCAGGAAACCGTCTGTGAGCACCTCGCCGATGCCTTGGGCCGTTTCGCCCCGGCTTACGCCCCCCCAGTGCGGGTTCGACCGGATGAACTCGTATACGGGCGAGCCATCTCGAAGCCGCGTGGGCCGTAGCAGCTCGTTGGCCGCATGCATGGCGTATTTCGCGCTGCCGCAACGGGCCAAGAGCCGCTTCGCACACTCCTTAGCGATTGTCCGCGAGGACCAGAGCGGGTGCCGAGCGCTAAACAGGTGGCCCAAGCGCGGCCGCACGCCTTGCCCTAGGACGCTGGTGACTCGTCCCCGCCAAACATAGCGTATGCCGTGGGCCACGGTCAGGTCGGCGTGATAGGCCGGGTGCCCCGGTTCATCGCCGTGGCCCTGCATGATGTCCAGGCCGAGGTTCGTTGGGGCCGTCCCGTGATCCACCCATACCTCCAGGCGGCAATCGTGCTTGGCCAGCTCGTCCAGCGACCGACGGGCGTGGTTACGAGTCGTCGCCAGGTCGCCATACGAGTGCAGACAATCGATGTGTCCGCTACGGATCAAGGTACGGACCATCTGGCGGCCGGCTTCATCGGTGTTCCAGTAGGCGAACTGGTCCGGCGGCATGTCGAAGTAGATGCTGTTGCCGACCTCCAGGCCCACGCCCGGCCCCATGGCTGTGGCCCTAGTGGTGTTGAGGAACCGCATGATCTCGAAGTACACGTGCGCGTCGGCCGTCTCGTCCAGGTCGCTGCAAATGGCCAGCATGGCGTGGAACGGGTGAGGGAAACGCGCCATCTGCACTCTTGCCTGCTGCTGCGACATCTGCGCGCTCGGATCATCCAGCCGCTGGCTGCCATCAAGCCGATGGGGCGCAAGTGGGATGGCCGGCGAGGGCCTCAAGGTACACAGCCTCCGTTTTCTTGGCCAATTGGCCGATCGAGAACTCCCGCTCGGTCCACGTCCGCGCCTGCTTCCCCAATTGTTGCCGCAGGTCCTCGTTGGCGAGCAGGCGGCAAATGCGGTCGGCCATGGCGGCCACATCATCGAGCGGCACGATGTAGCCGACCTCGCCGTCGGGGGCCACATACCGGTTGTCGGATACATCTGTGGCGACGACAGGCACACCGCACGCCATGGACTCAAGCAGAACGTTGGGCGTTCCCTCATGGAGCGAGGAGAGCACTGTAACGTGGCAGGCGGGATAGATCCTTTCCACGTCATCGCGATTGCCGAGGAAAAGGCACCGCTCGCGTAGGCCCAGTTCCTCCACGAGCCGAGTCATACAGGCCTTGTACACGTCCGAGCCGTCCTGGCTGCCGTACAATTGGTCTCCGACGAGCAGGAACCGCGCCTTGGGCACCTGAGCCAGCACCCGCTTGGCTGCGGCGAAGAAAAGGGAATGGTTTTTCTGCTGCTTGAAGCTGGCAAACATTGCGACGACACACTCGTCCTTTGCGGCCCCAAGTCCCTGTCGGATCGCCTCGCCGTTCTGTGGGTGGAACCGCATCGTATCGACGCCGTTGTGCACGACGCGGTACTGGGAAGGGTTGTGGCCGAGGAGCCGGCTGTTGAAGGCGGCGCCTGCATTCGAGTTGGCGATAATCAGGTCCACGCAGCCTCGTGTCAGCCGGTAGGCCCAGAGGTTGCGCCTCTTGAGGCGGTAGTTTGTATTGCGCTCCGACCCGATGATGGCCCGTGTCCCCGCGAGGCGACCCGCCAGACGGGCGGCAATGGCGGCGCTGAACAGGTAACTGTGGACGATGTCGGCCTTCAAGCGGCGCAGAAGCCGGGCCAACCGCGGCACTACCGTGAAGTCCACCTTGCATCGCTTGGGGATAACGTGCAGGCACCGCTCGCGGTCCCTCAGGCCCTGCGCCAGCGGGACGTATTCCGAAAGCGCGCACACATGCACCTCGAAGCGAGCGGCGTCCAGACCGTTGGCCAGTTCCACGACCTGGCGCTGGGCGCCGCCGTACTCGAGGTCATCAATGACCAGGAGGATGCGGACGCGCGGGCTCAAGGTGGCTTTCCTGTTGGACTGACTTCAGACCCCGAACGTGAGACACCATGCAGTTACGAATCTGCGTGCGAAGGGGATGCCGAGTAGCCTGCGCAGGAGTTCAAGCGACTACCGGTGACCAGCGGGCGGGCTCAAGTGTGCAGAGCCTTCGTGGGTCACCTGTTCAGCCTTCTTGTTGCACGCAAGGAAGGCTTCATTGATGTCGAGGGCCGCCTCAAGAAACCTCGGTTCGTATCCGCGATCACGACACGACTTGACAATGGCGTTGACGTCCTTGGGCAGGCACTTGCCTGAGAAGCCGCGGGCGTCCGGATACACGAAGGTATGGTCCCGGCTGATCCGCGTGTCCGCCAGCCAGATCTCACGCAGCGCGTTGTAGTCGACGCCGTGGGCCTTCGCGATGTCATAGAACTCGTTCACGAACGTCACCTTAACAGCGTAGAAGGAGTTCTCCATGTACTTGGCCACCTCCGCCGTTAGGGCATCGCAGAAGTAGAAGTAGACCATCGAGTTGTAGTAGTGCTTGTAGAGGTCGGCCGCACGGGAGGTGTCTTCGGTGGCCCCTCCCAGGACCACAAAGGAGCGTTCCGCCATGTTGCCGAACACGTGAGCCGGGGTCTCGCCCAGGTACTCAGGCTGGAAAACGATGCGCTTGCCGTATGTCCGGCGAAGACGGTCTGTGGTGCCAGGGGCGACCGTGGAACGCAGGATGATCAAAGGCGCCTCGATCCATGAGACGACATCCTCGACGATCGAAGTGTCGCAGGAACCGTCCGCGCCCATCGGTGAGGGCACGCATACGAAGACGGCATCGCAAGCGTTGACTGCGTTGCGGTCCTGGGAATAGCCCGGTTTCGAGTCGTAGGCCACGGTTTCGGGCCCGCAGAGTTTCCGCATTGCTGTTCCGACAACTCCGGCGGCACCCACAACGCCGATCCTAGGTTTCAACATGGGCGTCACTCCTCCAACGGGGACACGCAGGTCAGGTTCACAGTAAGGGCGTGTGTAACTCAGAGGCCCCAGGTCCCTGTGTTACAAATGCTCTCTCGAGCCGTCTCATGGCCTCATCGGCGGTGTAGTTCTCGAAGCAATACCGGCGCGTGTTCCCTGAGGGCCACTTCTAGAGGCCCGGCACCTCAAGGCCCCTCCGAACGCGGTTTGTGCCCGAACAACAAGATGTTGTCCACCTGCATGACCTTGGCAAACAGCTTTCTAAACGAAAACCCTGGCACTGCAGCCAAGGCAAGGTCCTGCAACCACTTGACTGTTGCAGACACGCGGAAGCACTTATGGATCCATGGGGAGCGGCGCGCCAGTAAGTGCGGGGCCAAGAGCCCCTGTACCCGTCTGAAACCGGCCCGCTTGAACTCAACGATGAGTTCAGCAACTGACCATTCCTTAAGGTGTAGTCCCTGTGCGACGGGTACAAATCCCCTTGAGATATCCGTGGGGCCGGTTCGCACATTGGGCGTCTCGACGCACAAGACTCCACCGGGCCGAAGAACACGGTAGCACTCTGCAAGGTGGACTGGCACATCGTCTGGGTGAAGGTGCTCCAACACCTGTAGACTGAATGCCAAGTCGAAGCAGCAGGGGGGAAAGTCCAGCCGGTCAGCCGTTCCGGGCATGACCCGCAGGCCGGGAACGCGCGGGCACAGAGCGATCATCTCCGCGGATGCTTCAATCCCAACGCACTTGCGGCCATGTCGCGCCAGTTCAGCCAACACATGGCCTGTGCCACACCCAATCTCCAACACAGCATCTCCCGGCTTACTAAGCGGTAGGACAATTGCTGCATCTTGCCTTCCCTGTAAGAGCTTCTGTTCTTGGGAGGTGCGAAGGCAACTGTGGTCCGGGAAGGCCTGGAATAGCTCGGCATAAGCCGCCCTGACTGCCTCGGCGCGATCCTTCGGAGCCGCTCGTAGGATACACTCGCGCAATTGGCGCTCTAGGTCAAACTGTGCCCGGCGCCGGTTCGTCACGTCTTTCGCCATTCGAGGCAAGGGTGAATCCAAGAGACTCGCGCCAGTGGGAGTTGACTCTGCGATGCGGTCACAGTTAGCGCCATGCCGACGTCCAGAATCTCTGTCGTTGGCGCGCCCTGGGGCCTCTCTACCTCGGATGGTCCCTCGGTATGAAACGGGCTGCCAATAAGACACGACGCGCCGACAGCCGACCGTCGTTTTCTGCTTCCCGTTCATCAAACTCGGGTTCGCAGCGCTACGTGGGTCCCAGAGTTGCTCACGACGTCCGAGAACAGTCGCTCAAACCGCGGCATCGCGACCTCGACGGTGTGGTTCTCGAGGTAGTACTGGCGCGCGTTCTGGGAAAGGCGCCTGTAAAGGTCCGGCGACGTCAAGAGCCTGCGAACGGCGGCCGCCAGACCCGGTACGTCTCCCGCCACCAAGCCTAGTTCACGGCGGGCGATGAGGTCGTCCGGGTCGAACGTCGTGACCATCGGCAGCCCTTGGCTCCAGGCTTCCAGAAACGTATTGGGGAAACCCTCGAAGTCCGACGTGCAAAGCAAGCAGGCCGCCTGCTGGTAGAGGCCGGGCATGCGGTCTCGCGGTACCGGGCCATGAACGGTCACGTTGGGCAAGCCCGTCGCCCGGCGGCAGACATCTTGGGAGTATGTGTCGCCGCCGCCGGGGCCGACGAAATCAAATCTCCACTCGGGCAGCGCCGCAGCTAGCTCCGTCAACCGGTCGGGCCGTTTCTGCTCGCAGATGCGACCCACCCAGAGAATACGCGGCCTGTTAGGAGGAATTGGCGGTGCCGGCGCCGCATAGCCGGCATCAGCGGGGCCGGGGCAAGGCATCGGCAGCACAACGGACTCCAGACCGAACCCTTCGCGGAGCATCCCTTGCTGCTTCTGTGTCTGCGCGACCACCGAGTCAGCGCGGCGCAGGCCGTAGCGGTACAGAATGCGCTCGCGCAGCGTGTGCATTCTGGGCAGCCGCGGGTCGCAGTCGGGATCGTTGGCAACCGAATAGACGAACTTCTTTCCGTGCCGGCGGCACCAGAGGGCCACTTGGCCCGTGACATACTCGGCGGTGTTCTGGTAATACACGTCGGCATCCGCGGCGCGCAAAGCGTGAACAAGGCTCGTCCACTTCGGATGGAAGAACCGCACGCCCTTGACGCAAGCGTCGGCGCGGCACATCTTGATGACGCGGACGCCATCGACGACCTTGCTCTGCGGCTGCCCCTCGTCCCACGTGATCATGCTTACGCGCCAGCCGCGCTTGGCCAGCCACTTGGCCATCATCGCCTGCTGCCGCTGGATGCCGCCGATATGGCAGTGGCGGCCGCCCGTCAAAGCGCCGTAGGCGGAGTGAGCCACAAAGCAGATGCTGGGGGCGTTACTGCTGGTCATGGCGTCTCCCCACCACGCCGGCGCCGCCGACCACGCCAACTTGTGGCTTTCGCATCGTCTGCTCCTTTGGTACGAGGCACCAAATCAGACTTCAAGAGCACACCGGTGGAAGGCATCAACCGGCAAGTCTCTCGGAGCACCTGAGCTGTCAATCTCTCTGGACTCCGTACAATTGCCGAACTGAGGGGGCGCCACCTTTACTTCTTTGCATTGGCTGGCCTATGATGGAGTCAAGCAGGCGAGCCACTTGCTCGGCCTGACGCTCCCGCGAATAACGAGCGACGACTTCCGGAAGAGATCTGCATTGAACAGTGCCGGTCGCCTTCCATTCTTGATACCAGGCTGCGATGGCATCCGCAATGCGCTGTGGCTCGCCCAGGCTGATGCCTCCCTGCGTTTCGGCCAGCAAGCCATCCACGACATTGCCGTCTCCGGGAACATTCAGGATGGGGCGGCGGGCGCCAAGGTATACGAAGATGTTGCTGGTTACGGCGCCCCATACCCCAGGCCCCTTGAGCAGCAGCAAGATGGCGCACCGTTTCAGGAGGCGCACCATCTCCGCATACGGAACGCGCGGGTGCCACTTGACAACGTCTTGACAGTCATAACCCGCAAGGAATCGGTCGATTCTATAGTGACGAGGACCGTAGAACCGGATGGCGATGTCGGCGAGCCGTACGCGAGGGTCCTGACGAAGCAGATCCAGCGCTTTGAAAAGTGGGCGGGGGTCGCGGTCTAGGTACACCGATCCGAAGAAGCCGATGACGAACTTCTCTTGGTTTACGGCCTCCGCGACGGTGTAATCTGCGGGATCAAACCCGTTGTAGATCAAGTGCACAGGGATTCTGTGGCGGCTTTCCAGTCGTTTCACGTGCATGGGCGAGACGACGACGAGCGCGCGCGCCGTACTGCACACGCGCATCTCCTCCCGCAAGGTCCGGCGGATGATCCACCCGTCGGAAAACTGGTCCGCCAGATCGCGGAATTCCGCTATCCAGGGAATGCGATGTCTCCTCGATATCTCCGAGGCCACGGCGTGGACGACCCAGGGCTTGCCTGAGGCCCACAGGGCGTCGAACTGCGTTCTTGCCACCAGGCGCTCTGCGGCCGCCAGCATTCTCCGAAAGAATGCGGCGGGTTCGTGGTACGGATGAAGAACGTTCTCGCACCACAGTTGCGCCCACTCCAAAGCACGCCCGAGCCGCGTCTTGCCCCAGTCCGGGTTATGAGGAATGCGCACGGTTTCGCAAGGGTCTCCCCGGGCCGCCATCAGGGGATCGTAACACAGCCCCGAGTTCTCCGGCGTGCACTCGGCACAAAGGACCGTGGGGGACCATCCGTGCCTCGGAAGGTACTTGACCATTTTGCCAATGCGGTGGGCCCCCGGCTGCGTGCTGGGGTAGAACCAGTAGCCAAGGATCAGGACTCGCTTATCCATAGCAAATCTCCGGATCGATACGATAAGCCCAGGGCTACCGCCCGATTCTCCGTTTCACCGCTTGCAGAAGCGGATGCAGGTCGAGGATCCCAAACCAGACGAAGAGAAGTAAGATGGTGCCCGCGTAAGCCGGCGCTGCGATACCCAGTCGCAGAATCGCGCCGGCGGTCCCAGCCGTCTTGACGAACAGGACCGGAACAAGAGCAACGCAGCCCACGAACGAAACCAGCAGCATCTTTAGCACGGCGCCTAAGGGTAGTACCTCACGTACGCGGACCTTATAGAGCCGGGCAATTACAATCAAGTTAAACACTGTACTAAACATATAGAGTGTCTGTACAGTCCCGAGGACGGCGCCCATATACCCCACGGATTTCACATAGAGCACGCAGAGAACCAGGCTCAGGACGCACTCCACGGCCGTTCGGATAAGAATGAGGTGGCTTTTTCCAGCCGCCATGAGCATGGCTCCCCACACAACGACGCGAAGGGGAAGCAACGTCTGGTATAGCCTGAAGGGCAGGGCGCTATCCGCGTACTTGGCCGAAAACAGGACGCACACCAGGTCCGGGGCCATCGCCAAGAGAAACCACATGACCGGGAAGACAATCAGGGCGCATTTCTTGGCCCCCCGCTGCCAGAGCGCCAGCGCCTCATGGAACCTCCCCTCCTTGTAAAGTCTTCTGATGTCGGGGAGGATGACGGCCAAGACGGACCCCGTAAGGACGCTGAACAACGGTACCTCGATGGCGCCATTGGCGTAGATGGCGAACGCCTCCGGCTGGCACATCGAAGAAACGATCAGTTTATCCAGCGATATCGTAAAGGTGCCCAAGGCACCGGCCAGACCCAGGAAAATGCTGTACTTAAATTGATCCCACATTCCTCGCAGGGTAGGCCGGGCTGTCCCGTCGCGCGTGGACCGAAACATGAGCAGCAGAGCGGGAACCAACATCACCGCGCTGCCCGCCATCGTGCCTGCGATGCCTGCCTCCGCTGATCGCCATACAAGCACGGGAAAGACGACGAGCGCCAGCAGCACCAGGCGTTCTATCACACTGAAGATGGCGACAGGGACGGCGCGGCCGCGCGCCAGAAGGCAGGCGGCGAGCGCGCTGGCGGGCATGCTCACGAGCGCATACGGGACGAGCAGCAGGAGGGACTGCTCGAGGGCAGGATTGTTGAATCGCAAGGCCAGAAGCCTGTTGCCGCCCAGGGCCAAGAAGACCCCGAACGCCCCCCCACTCAGCGACAGCAGCAGCAAGTTCTCGATCAGTACACCACGCGCCCGCTTCTTCTCGCCTGGGAGGAAGTAGTATAGGGCTTGCGGCAGCCCCATCTGAAGCAGAGGTTCTCCGGCATCGTAGGCCAGGAAGGTCTGCCGCAAGGTGGCGTAGCCTTCCACAGTCAAGACGCGCGACAAGATGGCGGCGGAAAGGATCCGGGAACATTGGGCCAGCACCTTCCCCAGCGACAACACGGCGGCCTTGAACGTCCGCGACTGCGCGTAGGCTTTTCCCCCGCTTGCGGGAATGGCCTGCTCTGTTGCAGCCGCGGAAGGGAGCACGGTGGCGGCCGATGGCTGGGTTGTCCCCGCTGGATCGACCGGCATGGCCTGAGTATCCTTCGGAAGTGGAGTCAGTGGTGTCATGCCAAAAGATCGTCAGACTCGAGAGGCGGCATGCGGCGGGTGGCTCGCCGGAACTCATGTTGTCTGGTGCAGTAGCCATGGCCGCAGGGGCCTGGAAAGACCGGCCGCTTGAGCAGGCCGGAACCCTTTGCTGCGTGTGCGATCCACCCGCACGCGGAGCATCAGCATGATCGCACACCACATGGTGCAGTCTCCCTCGCACGGGTAAAACGACTGGGCGCCTATGCCGGCGGCAAGATGGCTCAGTACCAGCGCCAGAGCCACCCCGCCTACCGCGGAGGTCCAAGGGGCGTCTCTTGCCCGGAAGAGCAACGCGGCATATTCTATGACACACAGGAAAAACGGAATCACCACCAGGAACCCGACAAGGCCGTTATCGAGCAGGACTTCCAGGTAAGCGTTGTGGGGGTGACGCATGGCCACGCCCGGGCCCACTTGGGCCAATAGGATGCTCTGCAGTCCAGTTCGACGCATGGCCTCCCGGCCGTAGCCGACAATCGGGGACTCGCTGATTTTGTCAACCACGTATGGCCATATTAGATTGCGGCCTGAGGTGACCGACTCCTCGTTGATGACGGCTTGACCTGAAGGATCGATTTCGCCAACGCCCTGCAGCAATCTGGCCCTGGCACCGGGAAAAACGAACGCCAGGAGCAGCACGCCGGCTGGCAACACGAGGAGGTAGCGTTGCCAGCGGACAAGACAGAGGACCAGACCGACGAAACCCCAGGCGCAATATCCCGACCGAATTCGCAGGAGCGCCTCGGCCCAGGTCATCAGCGCGAAAGCCCCGGCTGCCAACATCTTGTGAGCAGGCCGTGCCAGAACCGGCAGGAGGGTCAGGAACGCCCAAGCCGAACCCGCGAGCATCGTGGCTGTCATGGCGCGACTGATTCCCACATCCATCGTGATCCTTGTGTGCACCAACCTCGCGGCGTCGTCTCCGAACTCGGCACCCACCGCTGTGATATACACCACCTGGAGGGCGATGCACAGGTAGACCGCCAGAATGCACCAGAGAGCCATCTTGGTGCGGCGCGGGCTTCGGCAACCGTCATAGAGGAGCAGGCCAGGAACGACCCATTTGATGGTGTTGATGAGTTGCTCGCTGATAAGGCTGGCTGTTGTGATGTCGCCCAGGTGGCTGCGGTCCGCCATCATCCGTGCGAAGCCGACCAAGACCACACCCAGGTACAGCAGGAGCAGAACCGTCACATGGCGCGGCATGTCCCAGACGAGGTCTTCGCGCCGGCGGCTCACAGCCCACGAGAGGACAACAGAGAACATCAGGATGTTCCAGGGGCTGAGGCCCTGGATGCCCATGATGCTCCTGGGCATATTCTCATCCCCGATGAAGGCCGTCAGCAGAATCAGGCCGCAGAGCGTCCTGAACCAGTCCCGCCAGGCGTAAACCGAGAGCCCGGCGACGACGGCAAACATGACGTAGGCGCGTAGTGGCATGTTGCGGACACCACCTCATTGTCGGCCCGAACGGCGGCTGAAGCGCATTCCAACCGCAAGAACCCGCCCTGCCGGCATTAAGAACTGAGCTCGACCGCGAGAAGAACCACCCCCCGGGACCACTTCCAGCGGTCAGCGAGCCCTCATTGACCTGCTAGTCCTCCACGTATTCCACAGACAACCGAGCCACAGAATCGCTCGAGCCAAGGCGCGGTTTCCAGGACACAGCGATCCGTCGCCTCCATCGCTCTCTGCAAGGTGCAAAACCAGCCTCGCAGCGGCCCATGCCGGAGCTGTTTCCCGAAGGCCCTCTTGCCTAGGGCGAATAGATGGAAATGATGCACCACCGTGCGAGCGAAGGGCTGGCCGAAGGCGTAAATGTCCGAATACTTCAAAGCACGGTCGTCGCCCGTGTCGTGCCACCTTCGTCCCAAGAACCACCGCACGCACTGGAACGCGGGGTTGTGGCCCAGCGCCTCCTCACAGAAAACCGCCTTGGCCCCTGGCCGCAAGACGCGCCACAACTCCAATGAGCACTCTGGGTAGCCAACGACGATGTGGAGTGCAGACTGGCAAAACGCCACATCGAACATTCCATCCCAGTACGTCAGCGTCCTCGCTGTCCTCAACCGAGAACCGGACGCTGTCTTGGACACCGCTAAGAAAAAGGGCGGGATGCGCCGCGCTCAATGGCATCCCTGTCTTCTACATCGGCCGAGGGGCACAGCCAAGGCCAGGACTCCGGACACCGGCGCGCTGCACGTCGAGTTCTTCCTGAGTGGCCAGCGAAGGCATGTGACAGATCCTCTCGCGCGTCAAGGCGTACAGGATCCACCCCATTTCGTACGGGCGGCATTCGTAGTCAACCGCCGCGGGACGGAAAGCCCAATCCAAGCCTGGCACCCTCAATGCGGGATGCAGACGGGTGGCAACGGCCTGGGCGCGACGGGTGATCTTGAAAGGTTCCCGCCGGGCCACTTTTCGCCAGATCACGCCGGCATGCGTGTCAATCAGAGACCCGCCGATCTCGGGTGCCGATGCCAGCCATTTCAGGCTCTTGACCGTGGCGTCCGTGTGGTCTGTGCCGCAGGCATCCTCGAGGGCGAAGAGTGCCATCGGCGCCATGGAGTGCTGGTGCACGGAGTACACGGGATAGCGTTCGATGACGCGGCCGGTGCGGACGTCGTAGTGCCACCACCATTGGCCGTCGGGCCCCTGCATGTCGCACATGCGCCTGGCGCAAGCCCGCGCTGCCTCAAGAACTTCACTACAGCGCGTTGCGCGGTAGTAGTGGGACAAAGCCTGGATCGGGTAGACGAGGTCGGCGAAGCAGGACACGTGCGAGCGGAAGGAGAGGCCCCGGGCGCCCGCCGGCCAGTGCGGGAAGAGGGCCGTCTCCGGCTGGAAGGAGGCCAGTAGCCTCCCGGCGATTGCCTTGGCTTCTTCGGCGTCTGTCACCTCACCGTTCTGAACGGTGAGGGCGCTTAGAGCCCACGCGACTTCGACCGTCGGATAGCGTCCTTCGGCCGGCCTCATGGAGCGCAATCGCACGAGGGCCGCTTCTGCGCGAGGGTGTTGGAGGACTCGTGCCGCCCACAGCGTAAGGGCCACCTCACCCAGGTCATCCGTTTCCTGAGCCCTCTGGATAAGTCCTCCGCAGACTTCACCCGGGCTCTGGCCCCCAAGAATGCCGGTGGCAGTCTCCTCTCTCTCGCCCGCCAGGCCCAGCAGGGCAATGGCCGTATATCGCGGACTGATGCCTTCCCGAGCCATGGCGCCGTTCTTTCGGCGCAGGCGGAAGGCGAAGAGGCGTTCCTCAGGCCAGTACATCCGCGGCAGGGCTGCCAGAGCCAGGGCGCGCAGTTGGTGGACAACGTCACGCACTGCCGGTGGGCTCCGTCTGCTCGCCGCTTCCGTCTGAGGTCCCCGAGGCGGACTGCTGGTAGTAGTAGGAAGGCCGATATCCACCCCGCCGCCCGGACCCGATGAACACCACGCCGAGCAGCCTGCCGCCGGAAGCCTCCAGGCATTCCAGGGCCTCACGCACGTCCCCGCGGCGGCAGCTTCCTTCCCGGACCACGACAATGCTTCCGTCGGCCTGCTGGGCCATGATGCGTGCATCCGCCACCGGGAGCAGGGGCGAACTGTCCATGAGGACAACCTCGTAATGCTCCCGCCAGCGTCTCAGGCACGCCGCGAATGCCCCATTGGCGATGAGTTCTGTGTCAGTGCCGTTGCGGCGATCGCCGGCCGGCAGGACGCTGAGGTGCGGAGTGTCCGTCTCGATGATGGCTTGCGTGTCGGGTGATTCCCCCACCAGGCAACTGAGGAACCCCGGTTGGCGAGAGATTCCGAAGCGGCCCGAGATCGACGGGTTTCGCAGATCGCCGTCAACCAGCAAGACCTTCTTCCCGCACTGCGCCAGGCTCTTGGCCAGCATCACGGCAAGCGTAGACTTGCCGGCGCTCGGCCCGGCGCTCGTGACTTGCACGACCCCGCCGCGGTGGTCCTTCAGCCGCCGCAAGAGGGCCGTCCGAACCATGCGGATGCACTCGCCCAAAACCTCGCTGTCTTCAAGGTTCGGGCACTGTTTCAGCGAGACAAGTGGAAGTTGGCCGAGGAACGGCGTCCGCGCGGGGTGCGCGACATCATCGGGCTCGTGAATGGCCTGGCTTGTCGAGGCACGGAAGAACGCCAGCGCCACGCCGGCGCCTAGCGCGCCCGCTATCGCCATTGCCGTCAGCAGGATGCGCCGGTCTCCCGAGGGCGCCGAAGGAGGCGAGGCGCGCATCAGCACGTCGATCGCGCCGGGGACGTTCCGCTCCATCGCTTTCTGGTCGAGCCGCGTGCGCACCGCGCCATAGAGTTCGCGCTTGTGGCTGATGGCCTCTTTCTCCTTGGTCAGCAACTGGGCGCTGTCGAACGTCCGGTCGACGTTGGGGCGCTGCGCCTTGACATCCTCCGCGGACAGTTGGTCCTGGTACTTCAGGAGCCGCAGGCGCTGGCGAACCGATTGGAGTTCTCGTCGCGCATCCGCCTCAGTGGTGATCTGAGGATTGACAGCCTGCCCGGGACCGGCCCTTGCGGCGGCCACTGTGAGTGGAGGTGTCGGCAGCGGCGGGCGCGTCCGCCATTGCTCATCCAGTTGGGCCTCACGCTCGCGGAGCGTCCGTTCGGCGCATTCGAGCCGCTTCTTCAGTTCGATCATCTTGGGATGGGATTGCTGGATGCGCTGGCCTTCCACATCGATGAGCGACTTGGCGCTGGCCACCTCGACGTAGAAGCGCTGCCAGATCGTGTCCGTCTCATGCCTGGGCTGTTGTTCGGCTGGCTGGGCGACGGCCGATGATGTGGGGCCTTCGTCCCCGGCTTCGGGGTCAGCCGATGCCTCCGCGGCCGCCTCTTGTGTGAGCTTCTCCAGAAGAGCCGTGAGGTCCTTCTCCTGCCACTCCAGCGTTGCGATCTCCTGGTGGAGGCCCGCCAGCCGCGCTTCCGCCTGGTCCAGCCGCACCCTCATCTGCGAGAGAAGTTCGTCGGGAGCAGTCGTGCCCAACTCCTTGTTGAGCCGCCCTACAACCTTCTCCCGGCCTTCGATCTCGCCGCGCAGGGACTCCACTTCCTCCGTGAGTTTCCGATACACCAGGTCGCTTGTCTCGTCGGTCTTCTCCCGCGTGTAGCGAAGGTACTGGTCCAGGACGGCGTTGACGATGATCGCCGCGTCATTGGGGTTGAGGGCCGACAGCGACACATCGATGATTTCCGTCAGACCGCGCGGCATGACGGAAAGGTCTTCCCGAAGCCTCTCCACGGGCGTGGCGGGCGTCTTGAGGAACGGCAGCGGCGCTGACGCGTCCGACTCCTTGTACCAGGCCGTGTTCTGTACGTCCGGCTGGTCCAGGGCCCGCCCAAGCACGGTGGGGTTGCGTATGATGGACACCTGGGTGTTCATGAAACTCTGGTACAGAGGGATCATCCCGTTGTCTTCCGTCCTGAACACCAGTTGCGGGATAATCGGCCTCACGCGCACCTCGGCCTTGGCGGTGTACTTCGGGACCGTGAACATCCAGATCGCCGTGACGGCCGGGGCGGCCAGAAGGACAAACACAGCCACGATCGTCCACTTGAAGCGGAGGACGCGTTCCAGGTTCCACGGCCTTGCGCCGTGCGGCGGCTGAACGCCGCCATACGGTCCGTAGGGACCTCCCGGCGGCTGATCGTAGAAGACCGGAACCGCATCCTCGCGGGGGACCAAGCCCCCCGTCGGAAGCCCGCTTGGTTGCGGGCCGTTAGGCTGTGGTGTGTTTATTGCCATGTGTACCCTCTGTGCTTCCTTGCGGTGCAACTTCTTGCCAGGGCCAGGCATGCGTGCTGGCACCCACTGCTGCTGCTCCGTCGGCACAATGCGGCGAAGACCCGGCCGCGCCACGTCCTCCAAGGGCGGCTCGCATCACCGCCCCGAGGAACTGGAGCCTTGCCAGGCTTCTCTCCCATCTAACCCCAATGGTCCAGCCCGGCCGAACGACCACTTGGTAGAGGTACTCCGTTCCGGTCTTCTGGAAGATCCTCGGCGCCCGCTTGGCGGTCCCGCTGGCCACGTCAAAGGTCCCGCCTACCCCCATGCAGAACGGGGCGGCGATAGCCTCCCGGTGCTCCGCGATCCAGAACTCCTGCTTCGGAGAGCCCATGGCCACGAAGACCACGTCCGCGTGCGACTCATTGATTGCGCGGATCACCTGCTGCGAGTCCTCGAAGTACCCGTGTTGCCGCCCGGCGATCTGAAGGCCCGGGTACCGCGCGACCAATGAGGCACAAGCCCGCTCGTTCGAC
>JAPLML010000567.1 GCA_026387055.1 Planctomycetota bacterium
AGTTCAAGGTTCCAGGTTCAAAGTTCCAAGTTAACGGCAACGGCTACGACAGTTCAAGGTTCCAGGTTCAAAGTTCCAAGTTAACGGCAACGGCTACGACAGTTCAAGGTTCCAGGTTCAAAGCTCCAAGTTAACGGCAACAACAACGGCAAGACAAACGCCCGCCAAGGCGGGCGGCTAACGGGCGGCTACAGCTTCTGGCGCGCTTCGGCCATGCGGGCGTCGAGGAAGCCCTCGAGCTTGCGGCTGCGGACCGGGTGCTGAAGCTTGCGGATGGCCTTGGCCTCGATCTGCCGGACGCGCTCGCGCGTGACGCGGAAGATGCGGCCCACCTCCTCCAGGGTGTACGTCTGGCCGTCGCCGATGCCGTAACGCAGTTTGATGATCTCGCGCTCGCGGTACGTGAGCGTTTTGAGGACGTGGTCGATCTTCGACTTCAGCATCTCCTGCGTGGCGGCGGTGACCGGCGATTCGGCGGTCTCATCCTCGATGAAATCGCCGAAGTACGAGTCCTCGCTCTCGCCGACGGGGCGGTCGAGGCTGATGGGGTGGCGGCTGATCTTCATGACGCGCCGCACCTCGATGACGGGCAGCCTCGCCTCGTCGGCCAGCTCCTCGAGGGTGGGCTCGCGGCCGGCCTCCTGGAGGAAACGCTTCGAGATATTGCGAAGCTTCGACATCGTCTCGATCATGTGGACCGGGATGCGGATGGTCCGGGCCTGGTCGGCGATGGCCCGCGTGATGGCCTGCCGGATCCACCACGTGGCGTAGGTCGAGAACTTGTAGCCGCGGCGGTACTCGTACTTGTCGACGGCCCGCATGAGGCCGGTATTGCCTTCCTGGATGAGGTCGAGGAACGAGAGGCCGCGGTTGCGGTACTTCTTGGCGATGGAGACCACCAGGCGCAGGTTCCCGCCGGAGAGGCTGCGCTTGGCCTCCTCGTACTCGCCGGAGCACTGCTGGACGCGCTGGAGGCGGACCGTGAGGTCCTCGGCCTTCTCGCCCGTGAGGCGCTCGAAGCCTTCGAGCTCGTCGCGCAAGGCGGCGGCCTCGCCGGCGTCCTCGCGGCTGTCGGCCATCTCAGCCAGGCGGCCCTTGATCTCCTGCTGCTTCTGGTGGATGGCGGCCAGCTTCTTCGTGATCGCCTGGATGCGCGACGTGCGCAGGGAGAGCTCCTCGATGAGCTGGACGCACTTCTGGCGGCGCGCGCGCATGCGGCGACGGCTCGCCTCGGCCATCTCCTCCTTCGTGCCCGGGGCGACCAGGTCCTCGTAGTCGCGGCGGTTGGCCTCCAGCAGCTTCTCCGACGTGGTCAGGTTCTCGGGGGCCCGCTTGATGATCGTGTTTTTGGCGAGGTTCTCCGAGATGCAGATCTTCATGGTGCGGTCGAACGGCAGCTCGCCCGACTCCACCTGGCGCAGCACGTCGATCGCGCTGGAGATGGCGAGGTCGCTCGCGAGCACCTTGCGGCGGAACTGCTTGCGCGTCAGCTCGATGCGCTTGGCGAGGAAGATCTCCTCGTCGCGCGTCAGCAGCGGAATCTCGCCCATCTGCGTCAGGTATATGCGGACGGGGTCGTCGATCCGCTTCTGCGTCTCCGCATCGGTGGGCAGACTGACGGCGGCGCGGCGGGCCTCCTGCTCCGACTCCCAGGCGGCCTCGGCGCCGCCTTCCTGGGCGCGGGCGGCCATCTCGCGCGAGGCGAGTTCCAGCTCGTCGATGAGGTCGACGCCCAGTTCGTCGAGCGTCATGAGGATGCGGTCCAGGCGCTCCGGGCTGACCAGGTCGTCCGGGAGGCTATCGTTCATCTCCTCGTACGTCAGATAGCCGCGCGCCTTCCCCCGCTGGACCAGCGATTCGATCTGCTGTTCCGCGGTCGGCTTCGGTTCTCGTTTCTCAGCCATTTGTGTCCTCAAACCATCGGTTCGGCGTGAAGTTTCGCGCTATCCCGGCGCCGCCCCATCTTGGCGCAGCCCGTCAGGTTCCCGCCGCCTGGCGCCAGGGCCCGCGAACCCACTGGGCCGCTTCAACCGGGCTTCCTGATAGGCGCCAAGGCTGTTGCCACCGCCTCTGGCCGCTCGGCTCCGAGTCGCCAGTTCGTCCTCCCCGTCCAGTTGCTTCAACACAGCCAGGGCGTCGTCGAGCATCCGGGCGATCGGCTCCGGGCCGGTGTCGGCGGGGTCGCGGCAAGCCGACACCGCTTCGCCCCGCTCGAACAGCGCCACGGCCAGGCTCGAGAGCTCCGCCTCCTCCATCCTCAGGACGATGCTTTCGATGTCGCCGTCCCGGCGCGACGGGTTCGCCAGGATCGCCTCGTACAGGCGGCGAAACTCCGGCGCCTCGACGCGGTCGGGCGGAAGCGCCTCGGCCACCGTGTCCAGCCGCGAGGGCCGGCACACCAGCGCGGTCAGCAATTCCCGTTCTTTGATCCACCGTCGCCCGCGGACCGCCGGCTCCGGCAGGTTGGCGCCGGTTTCCGTTCCCGCGGCCGAGCGCCCGGCGGACCGGCGCAGCCGCCGAAACTCCGCCCGCAACGTCTCCTCCGAGATTCCCAGCACCTTGCTCATGTGGCCGAGGATCAGGTCCCGCTGAAGCCGCAGGTCTTCCTGGGCCAAGGCCGGCGCCTTGAGGACGCTCGAGAGCATCGCTTCGAGCGCCCGCCGCTGGGCCGCCGGACTCGTCGCCTCCTCCAGGCTTGCCTGCACCAGGTTCCACTTGTACTTGAAGGCGTCCTCGGCCTTGGCCACGTGGGCCTTGAAGGCCTCGCCGCCGGCCTCCTTGCAGAAGTCGCACGGGTCCTTACCCGCGGGGACGACCGTCACCATAATTCGGACGTCGCCCGCGATGAAAAGTTCCATGCCGCGGTCCGCGGCACGCTGCCCCGCCAGGTCGCTGTCGAAGACCAGCACCACCTCGTCGGCGTAGCGCCGCAGGGCGCGGACGTGCTCGTCGGTCAGGGCCGTCCCGAGCGTCGCGACGACGTTGCGGACACCCTCCTGCCACGGCATCACGACGTCGAAATAGCCTTCGACGACGATGACGCGGCGCTCGGCCTCGAAGGCGTCGCGCGCCTGCGGCAGCCCGTAGAGCGCCTCGCCCTTGTGAAAGAGCACCGTCTCCGGCGAGTTCAGATACTTCGGCTCCCCGTCGCCGAGGATCCGCCCGCCGAACGCGATCGGCCGATTCAGGGCATCGAGGATCGGAAACATCACCCGACCCCGGAACCGATCGTAATACCCATTGCCATCGTCGCGCCGGACCACGAGGCCCGCCGACTCGAGCAACTCCAGCGGCATGGCGTCGCGCTGGGCGGCCCGGAGGAGCGCGTCCCAACTGTCCGGCGCGAAACCGATCTGGAACGCCTCGATGGTGGCGGGCGTGATGCCCCGCCGCTCGAGGTACGCCCGCGCCTCGGCCCCCGCCTTCGGGTGCTGGAGAGCGGCCACGAACCGCTTCGTCGCCCAGGCCATCACGTCGCGGACCTGCCGCCGGGCGCCCATCTGCTTCTCGGCCCCGGCGCGGTCCGGCAGATCGATGCGGGCCCGCTCTGCCATGATGCGGACGGCCTCGGGGAACGTGACGTTCTCCTTGGCCATCACGAAGGTAAACACGCCTCCGCCACGTCCGCAGCCGAAACACTTGAAAATCTGCTTGGCGGGGCTGACGGTAAACGAGGGGGTCTTCTCGGCGTGGAACGGGCATAGCGCCACATAGTCCTTCCCAGCGCGTTTCATGGGGAAGTAACCCGACACCACTTCAACGATGTCGTTGGCGCGCGCAATCCCGTCCAGGATGTCGTCTGAATAGAGTCCCGACAAAGCGCCGACTCACACCCCTCGCCGTTGAACGACCCGTCACCCTCGAGGCCCTCATACCTCGAATTACGGAAGTATAGCATACAATCGGGGCCAAGTCAAGGAAGGCCGAGCGCCAATTGCCGAGTAGTCCGTCACACTTGTTCGTGTGAGTGGTCGCCGCGGCGTTGCCGCCGCCTGCGTCACGGCCCCAGTTCAAAGCAGGTCAGGTGGGTTTCATCCTTCACGAGAAACTTGCCGTCGGCAATGGCCAGGTGGGACCAGACAGGGCGATCGGTCACGTGGGTGCGGCCGAGTTCCTTGTAAGCAGCCGGGTCGGCGGCAACCAGAAGCAGCTCGCCCTTGGTGGTCAGGATCAGGAGCCGATCTCCCGCCCGCACGATGGAGACGTAGTCCCCCAGCTTGCCCGGCGACGACCAGGCGGTCTTGCCGTCCTTGAGCGACAGGCACACCAGGGTCCCTCCCTGCTTCGACGAAAGCCCGTACAAGAGGTCGCCGCTGCGGACGGGCGAGCTCAGGTACATCCCCTCTTCTTCATTCTTCCACGCCTGGCCGGCCGTGACGTTGTCGCCGGCGGCGGCGATGCGCAGACCCACCGTGCCCTGCCCCCAGCCGGAGACCACCACCAGGTCGCCGCTGGCGATCGGCGTGCCGACGTTCTGCTCATACTGGACGCGGAACGGCGACTTCCAGAGGAGCTTGCCCGTCCGCGCGTCCACGCCGACGGCGCCCGAATCCAGGAGCGTCACCACCTGGCGGCGGCCCTCGATGTCCGCCGCGATCGGCGAGGAGTAGGCGGCGCCATCCTGGTTCATGAACCACGCGCGGTTGCCCGTGCCAACGTCGAACCCCGCCAGGCCGCCCTCGGTCCGGGTGCCCACGCCCAGGATGCAGAGGTTGCCCTCCACCAGGGGCGAGCTGGCGGCCCCCCACGTGGGATAAGGCTTCTTGAGCTCGCCCACGAAGTCCTTCTTCCACAGGACCTTGCCGGTGGCCAGTTCGCAGCAGGTCAGGAGACCCGTGACGCCGGACGTGAAGACCTTGCCGCCGGCGATGGCGGGCGTGGCAAACGGGCCCTTGCCGTGCGCCTTGGCCACGGCCTGCGGCTGGTAGGCGACCTCCGCCTTGGCGCGCCAGACCTCGCTGACCTTCTGGATGTCGAAACACCGAAGGATCTCCTCGCCTTCGTCGTCGTCGCGGGAGAAGACCACCACCTTGCCGCCGGAGACGACCGGGCTGGCGTGCCCTTCGCCGACCTCGATCTGCCACAGGGGCTTGACCTCGGCCGGCAGGCGGTCCGGCAATTTCACGCCCGCCGCCACGCCGTCGCGAGTCGGCCCGCGCCATTGAGGCCAGTCGTCGGCCAAGGCAAAGGCGGCGGCGGCCAACACGGCGAGCGCGACGGTCCAAGGCCTGATCGTCCCCATGAAGAACCTCCTTCAAGCGCTGCCGATGTTCATCCGGAGCAACCTCAATACGAGCATCCTAACTCAAGGCCGCGACTTCTCAAGCACTTTCCATTCCAGGATGCCGCCGGACCACTCCGCCTGGAGCTGGACCTCGATCCTCAGGCCGGTCGTATCTACGGGCTCGAAGGTCACCCGGTTGAACTGGTCAGGCTTCCTCCCGAATTCCGACGCGCCGCGCACCGGCTTCCACACGTTGCCGTCCTTGAAGAGGAGCCGCCAGGACTGCGGCACGCGGCAATGGCGCTTGAGGCGGGTCTCGTCCCACCAGTAGACCTCGACCGCCGAGACGTTGCAGGGCTTGTCGAAGTCGTACTGCACCCACTCCTGGGTGCCGCGGTGGTCCCACCAGGTGAAACGCGGAATGCCCTCGTCGGCCGAGTCCCTCGGCTCGACCCCGTCGTTCAAGCCGGCGAGGGTGTCGGTCGGGTTGCCGTGCGAGGCCAACGGCCGGGCCTCGCCGGCGATGGTGGCCGGCGGCATCGGCGGGGCCAGGTCGGGCGTCTCGGGCACCCACACGAGCATGGCGCCGGGCTCGCGGTTGGTGTTGGCGTAATACGGGACCGCCACAAACTCGGCCGGCTGAACGTTCAGCGCCTTCTCGGCCGGCAGGTACAGGGGGCGCTCGGCGTCGCTCCGCCGCCACACGACGGCCTCGCCCTTGATCACGGTCACGCCGCCGAGGAGGTCCGGCCGATGCTCGGCCGCGAGCTTGGCCCCCGGCGGAATGGCCATGTGCCGGACGCGCCTGCCGTTGTCGGCCTCCTCCAGGCAGTAGAGGATCGGGCCGCGCGCGAGCGCCGCCCGCCCCGCGTTCGCCTGAACGCTCGGATGGGCCTTGAGGCGCTGAATCGGCATCGGCAGGTCCAGTTCAACCGTGTCGCCCGCCTTCCAGGAACGGGAAATCCGCGCGTAGCCGCGGACCATCTCCAACCGGTCGGTCCGGGCGCCGTTGACCTTGAGCGCCGCGCCCTCGCACCAGCCGGGGATCCTCACGGAGACGCCGAACGGGGCCGCCTGCGCCGGCTCGACCGCGATCTTCACGTGGCCGTCCCACGGGTACCGCGTGGTCTGCTTCAGCGTGACCTTCCGGTCGCCGATCGTCACGCTCGCGCGGCTGGCGACGAAGAGGTTCACGTAGACGCCCTCTTTGTCGCAGGCGTAGATATATCCGGGCATCGCGCCCATGATCTTGAGGAACATCGGCGGACAGCACGGGCACGGGTGCCAGGACCAGCGGGCGCGCCGGCGGCCGGCCTCCAGCGGATTCTCATAGAAGTAGGTATCGCCCTTGAGGCCCGCGCCGCTGAGGGCGCCGTTGTAGAGCACGCGTTCCAGCTCGTCGGCGTACTTCGCATCGGCGAAGGCCAGGTTCATGGCGCGATGGAAGAACCCCGCGCCGATGGCCGCGCAGGTCTCCAGGTACGCGGTGTTCGGCAGATCGTAGTCCGGCCCGAAGCCCTCGTGCCCGGCCACCGCGCACACGCCGCCGGTGACGTGCATGCGGCGGTAGACCATGTTGTCCCAGAGCCGCCGCGCGGCCTGGAGGTAATCGTCGCGGCCATTGGCGCCGGCCGCCGCCACGAGGCCCGTGCAGAGGAGCGTGGCCCGCACGGCATGGCCCTCGATCGTCGGCTGCTGGAGGACGGGCATGTGGTCCTGACCGTAACTGCCGTAGTTGATCCGCCCTTCATGGTTGCCGTGGTTCTCGATCCAGAACTCCACGAGCTTGAGGTACCGGTTCTCGTCGACCGGGAACGGCAGGGCCGCCTTGAGCTCGGGATGCTCGCGCAGCAGGAGGTACAGCTTCACCATCGCCTCCTCGGCGAGCGAGTGGCCGGGGATGACGTTCTTCTTCGGCGGCGGGCCCATGACGTCGCTCATGTGGTTCGCGAGCTTCGTCGCCACGGCCAGCAGGCGCGTCTTGCCCGTGGCCCCGTAGTAGTGGACCGCCGCCTCGACCAGGGCGCCGGCATTGTAGACGTCGTGCTGGCTGTTGTCGTTGCCGCCGTTCAAGCCCCAGCGGTGCGTCGGCTCCATGAGTTGCGTGTGCGTGTTGAGGTAGCCGTCGGGGTCCCTGGCCGCGGCCGCGGCAATCCGCTCGATGTAGCCGTCGAGGCGCTTCTCGAGCGCGGGGTCCGGATGGGCCGCCAGGAAGTCCGCGCTTCCGCGGATCATCTCGTAGATCAGCCCATCGTACCACGGGGGTCCCGCGTGGCCGCCGGTCTGGCCGTCGCGGACCTTGTCGAAGTTGTTAAGGGCCCCGCCCCGGTCGTTCTCGAACTTCGTGAAGCAGTCCGGGACGGTCACCTCCCGCCAGACCTTCCGCTTGGGGGCCCAGAACTCGTCGTCCACCGTCACCTGCCGGATGGGCACGGGCGTAAGCGCGGGCGGGCGGACCTCCTCCGCCCAGGCGTAGACGGCCAGCAGAATCGGGATAACCATGGGCACAAACACCGGCACCGTGCGCATCGCCCCCTCCTATGACCCCAGGGCCACCTCATCCCGGTAGCCCGGCACCGACACGTCCCAGGCCAGCTTGCCTCGCACGAATTCGGCGAAGTGAGCGGCCGTCTCAGGTTCCCCATGGACAACGAAAGTCTTCCGCGGCGGGGTGCGGGCGCCGGAGAGCCACCGGAGCAGTTCGTCGCGGTCGGCGTGGGCGGAGAAGCCGCTGAGCTGGACCACCTTCGCCCGCACGGGATACGTCCGCCCGTGAATGCGCACTTCCTTGGCCCCGTCGACGATCTCGCGGCCAAGCGTTCCGGCCGCCTGGTACCCCACGAAGAGGATCGTGCTTTCAGGCCGGGCGATGTTGTGCTCCAAGTGGTGCTTGATTCGCCCGCCCGTGCACATGCCGGAGCCGGCCATGAGGATGGCCGTGCCCCGCACGTGGTTGATCGCCTTCGACTCGTCGGTCGTGCGGGTCACGTGGAGGCCCGGCAGATCGAACGGCGACCGGTTCCGGCGCACCAGCGCCGTCATCTCCGCGTCGTAGAGCTCCGGATGCCTCTGGAACACCTCATTGACGTTGATGGCCATGGGGCTGTCGAGGAAGGTCATGAGGTGCGGGATGCGGTTGGCGCGCAGAAGCGTGTTCAGGTGGTAGAGGACGTCCTGCGAGCGCTCGAGCGCGAACGTGGGGATGACGATGTTGCCGCCGGCCTCGTAGGTTGAGTTGACGGCCTGGGCGAGCCGGTCCGCGGCCTCGGCCTCCCCCGGATGGAGCGAATCGCCATACGTCGATTCCACGAGCACGTAGTCCGCCCGGTCGAGGACCGTGGGGTCCTCAAGGAACGGCACATTCCACCGGCCGACGTCGCCCGAGAAGACGATGGCCCTTTCTTCGGCGCCCTGCCTGAGGACGACCCGGATGGACGCGGCGCCCAGGATGTGCCCCGCGTTGAGGAACGTCGCCTCAATCCCGTGGCCCAGCGCGATCGCCTGGCCGTACCGCACGGGCGAGAACCGGTCCTGGCACGCGGTCGCGTCCTCGGTCGTATACAGCGGCACCTCGGGATAGGGGCCGCGGCGGCCCTCGCGGCG
>JAPLML010000760.1 GCA_026387055.1 Planctomycetota bacterium
TCGTAGTATT
Source organism: Planctomycetota bacterium (assembly GCA_026387055.1). Taxonomy (GTDB): domain Bacteria; phylum Planctomycetota; class Phycisphaerae; order FEN-1346; family FEN-1346; genus JAPLML01. Next base: position 11 of record JAPLML010000760.1, read on the forward strand.
CCATAACGATCGGGTACCGGGTCCCGCCGGTCAGCGCAACGGCGGCGCTGTTGTTCGTTGCCGTGGTGGAGTGGTTAGCCCAGTTATTAATGACCTGGGCGCCGTTGACCCACAGGCGCACGCCGTCGTTCGCCTTGGTCTGAAACCGGAAGACGCCGGTGGACGATGCCTCTACGGTGCCGGTCCATCGCGCCGAGAAATTGTCTGCATTGACACTGGTGCCGGGAGATCTAGTGCCCCAGTTGAAAATCACGGCCCCAGTTTGCTGGCGTACCACGGTCCCTGACAGTGTCTTGTTATTGAAGTACTGGCCCAGAAGGCCCGTGCCAGCATTCTGCCCGGTCACCACGGAATAGGTTGCCGTGTATGTGGCGTTCAACGCGGGCGTGATCGTGTGGTTGAGGGCTCCGCCATCCGACCATGATGCGAACTGATACGTCGTGCCGCCCATGGTTTGCGACGATAACCCGCCAATTGCACGCTGCATGCCCACGACGCCCACGACAGAGATCGGTGCCGTCACGGGTTGCGAGTCGAGAGTCAGTTGGAGCCCTGCGGGATTGCTCGCCAGCGTCAGCGTGGCTGTGTTCGGTACGATGTCGCGGTAGCTCGTGTGGGACAGCCCGCCGGAATCGCGCACCGTCAGATACACCCGGTACCAGACATTCGCGGCCGTCTCGCCGGTGTTCGCAATCTGGAAGGTGCCGCTCGTGACGCCGCTGAACGGCGCGATGAACGGGTGCGCATGCGCATCGTGGTGGAAATCAACCCGCCAGGTGAATTCGGAAGCCGGGATCGAGGGGTCCTCGTCATCCGAGGCGGTCCCGGCGTACGCAATCGTCTGGCCGGCGTTGTATCGTGCGCCCGCCTCGGGTTCGGTGATGGTACCGGTTGGCGGCCTGTTCGCCGTGACGGTGAGCAGAGCCTCATCGCTGAAGACCGACCCGAAGTCGTTCACCACCTTGCAGCGCAGTAGCGAGCCATCATCGGCCGGTTGCACGTCTGCAAGCGTGAACGTCGCCGCGTTTGCGCCGAGGATGTCGACCTGGTTGCGCTGCCACTGATATTGGAGCAGCTGGCTGCCCGCGGCGGAGACGCTGAACGTGGCGGTGCCGCCGATCGGGACGGTCTGCCTTTCCGGCTGCTGAGTGATCGAGGGTGGCTCGTTCGAGGCATATTCGATGCGACCGACGGCGCCGGCGCTTCGCGAGAGATAGTAGAGACTGCCGTCGCTGCCCACGCGCAGGTCGACCGGTGACGAGACACCAGTCGCAAGAGTAGAGGCGGCGCCCGCTTCGGGTGGGGCATAGGGGTCGATGAACTTGATCCAGTTGCCGCAGTAGTCAGCGAAGAAGTATTTGCCTGCGTAGCGCTCCGGGAAGCTCTGATGTGCAGGGTCGTAGAACACGCCGCCCGTGACCGCGCAGCCCTGCGATTGGTCGTAGCTATAGATCGGGCAGGTGAACCCCACGATCGTGCAGTTCGCCGGTCCCTCGGATGTCGGCCAGCCGTAGTTCGCACCGGCGATGCCCTCGTCGATCTCCTCCCAGCTGTCCTGGCCGACGTCGTTCATCATCATCCGGCCGGTGCCGGGCTGGATTGCGAAGGTGAAGGGATTGCGCAGGCCAAGCGCCCAGATCGCCCGGTTACTGCCCGTCGTCAAACCGTAGAACGCGTTGTCGGGGGGGATGGTGCCGTCAGAGTTGATACGCAGCACCTTGCCGAGCAGGTTGCCAAGGGACTGCGAGTTCGAGCCCACCGCGTTATCGCCCGTGGTGACGTATAGTTTTCCGTCCGCACCGAAGTGCATTGCGCCTCCATTGTGATTCCAGGCGCCGAGGGTCTCCAGGTCCAGCAGCACCGTCTCGCCAGGTTCGGCCACGTCGGGGTTGTCGATGCTCGCGCTGAAGCGGCTGACGCGGTTGTGGATGGGCGAAGCCGAGGCCGTGTAGTAGACGTAGACGTACCCGTTGTTGACGAAGTCCGGGTCCAAGGTGATACCGATCAGGCCTCGCTCGCCAGAGGAACTCACGCTTAGCGTGAGGAACGGCGTCGGCAACAACACGCCGTTCTTGATGACGCGCAAGGCGCCGGTCTGCTCCGCGACGAAAATGCGACCATCGGGTGCGATTTCCATCGCGGTCGGCGAGGACAGTCCGCTCGCGGTTGTACTGTCGCTGAAGCCCGCCGGCACCGTGGCCGCGTTCAATGCCAAAGGCAGTAATAGCGCCACCGAGGCGATAGCGGTGACGCTGAACGAGCGTCCCGCTCGCAAGAGCGAAGTGGCCAGGTGCATGTTAGTAATTCCCCTGCGTGAGATTCCTCAGCCGAGTCAGCAATAGGCGCGCGTCGAACGATCGCTACCAAGCGCCCGGCAGAAAAGAGGCCCGAAAAGATTGTAGGTCTAGACCCCGTTCGCAATCCAGACCGCTAGTGTGCGGCGCTCGCCTGACGTAGCGCGGATCATCGCGGCGAGGTCGAGCACCGCTCAGCGGTCGCACCGGGGGCAGAAGGCGTGCAATTCGTGGCGGTGCTCATGCGGGCCCGCGATGTTGCGGAGGTCGATCATGGGGCTAGGGTGGCGCCAGGTCAGGCTCAAAGCGTGAGCCGGATTACGTCAAATTCGGAAACCTGTGTGAATCGCTTCGTCGGCCGATGACTGGATCGATGACTGATCCCGACTAACTTTTGAAAGCAATATCACTGCGCAAATGCACCGCCGGTAACTGGTCGATGGTCACCCTGCCTTCGGGTTAGAATACGGGCCAAAAGGAATCTGGATATGCCACGGTATTTTGCGTGCATCGGCTTTGCCCTGATGCTTTGGGCCGGTCACGCGGCAGGTCAGGTTTGGCCGTCAGGCAACTGGGGAGTAGCCAGCCCGGCTGAAGTCGGGATGGATGAAGCGAAACTCCAACAGGCCCGTGATTACG
>JAPLML010000689.1 GCA_026387055.1 Planctomycetota bacterium
AGAAGGCCGCCAAGTCCTCGTCGCTCACCGAGCTCAGGGCCTCCACGCTCGTCATAATCTTGGCGCGGCGGTAGGCGGCCACGGCCCGCCGCCCCTTGGGCGTGATCGACACGTCGATCTTGCGCTTGTCCTTGGGGTTGATGGCGCAGAGGACCAGCTTCTCGTCGTAGCGCTGTTCGAGGGCCTTGATGATGCGCGACATCTGGGTCGGCAGGACGCTCACGCGCCGCCGCAGCTCCCCGACCGACAGGGACGTCACCTCCTCGAGGGCGTCGAGCGTGAGGAACTCGGACTCCGAGAGGTCGAAGCCGCCCTTCATCTTCTCACGCTGGGACTCCAGCCAGGTGCGCTTCGCCATCTCGAACATCTGGAGGGCCAACTGCCGGATAGTCTGCTCGCGCGTTTTCACGTCGGGCTCCATGCAGAAGCCGGGCCGCCGCACCGGACCTGTCGGCCCGGCGCCGGCGACCAGACATCTCCCACAGGACGATCGTCGGGGAAGGCGAGGATCAACCGGGGCTTCCCGCGGCGCGAACGTTGACCGCCCTCGGGCCCTTCTCGCTCTGCTCGATATCGAATTCCACGTCCTGGCCTTCGGTCAGGGTCTTGAACCCCGCGCCGGTGATGCCGGAGTAATGGACGAAGACGTCCTTGCCGCCCGTCTCGGCGATGAACCCGAAGCCCTTCTTCTGATCGAACCACTTCACCTTGCCCTGTGCCATGATGTCTCGGCCTTTCGTAGTCAATGCCTATGGAACCGGCGCCCCGTCAGGCGGTCGGCGGGGGCGCCTCGGAAGTTGCGGCAGGTGCGGCCTGACGCGGGGGCTTCCCCATCATGTCCGGTGTGGTCTTCTGGACCCGGTCCTTCAGCTGGCGACCGACCTTGAACTTCACCGTGGCCTTCATCGGCACGGGCACCCGCTCGAGCGTCCGCGGGTTCTGGGCCATGCGCGCCTTGCGGATGCGGACCTCAAAGACGCCGAAGTCGCGGAACTCGCACCGGTTTCCCCTGGCCAGCTCGGCCGCGATGCGGTCGAGGAACTGCTGCACGATCGCCTTCACGGTGGTCCGATTCTCCTTGAGGGAATCCGCGATGCGATCCATGATTTCCTTCTTGGTAACGGTCCTCATGACTGCCCCCTGTCCTGAATCCTAGGGTCCCCCGTCACACGCTGCGCCGCCGCCCGTCCCGGTCCGGTAACCAACGAGACTCCCTCATCGCCCCTACCCGCAACCGGGATTCTTGACAGAAGATGCCTCCGCTCGATGGCCCATCCCTGAAAGGAGAATTGACCCAAGTTCATGCTAGAACGCCTCTTAGACCGCCGCAAGAAAAAAACTTCATCCCCCGCAAGACTTCGGTTGCGAGGAGTGGCACGGCCACCCCCCAGAGGACTCGTTCGCCCCCCGTAGCGGAGGCCCTACCCTCACTTCGCGAGCGGCGCCGGCGGGCCGCCCTTCTCGCGAGCCGCCTTGCGCTGCTTCTTGTCGGCCACCACCAGGCCAGGTTCCTTGGTCATGACAATCGAGTTGGGCGGCACGGAGTGCGTCAGCCACACGTTGCCGCCGATCGTGCTGCCCCTACCCACGACCGTTTCGCCGCCGAGGAGGGTCGCGCCGGAATAGATGATGACGTCGTCTTCGATCGTCGGATGGCGCTTCCCGCCGCGGATCGCCCGACCCATCGCGTCCTTCTGGACGCTCAGGGCCCCGAGAGTCACGCCCTGGTAGATACGCACATTGTTGCCGATCTCGGTCGTCTCGCCTATCACAACGCCGGTGCCGTGGTCGATGAAGAAGCGGCGGCCGATCGTCGCGCCGGGATGAACGTCGATCCCGGTGTCGCCGTGCGCGATCTCGGTCATGATACGCGGCAGGAGGGGCACCTTGACGTCCCACAGTTCGTGGGCAATGCGGTAGACCGTGATCGCCTCCAGGCCCGGGTACGAGAAGATGATCTCATCGAGGCTGCGGGCGGCGGGGTCGCCGTCGTAGGCTGCCTGGACGTCGCCCGCCAGCCACTCGCGGACCCGCGGGATGCGGCGCAGGAACTCCAGCGCCGCGGTCGACGCCAAGTCCCCGCAATAGCCGCACTCGGCCTGCGTCCGGCGGCACTCGTGCAGGACGCTCAGGTAGATCTGCTCGCCCAAGGCCCGGTACACCTGATAGATGCGGTCGCCGATGTGGTAGCGGATGTTCTCGCGCGTGAGGTGGCGGCGGCCGAAGTAGCCGGGGTAGAGGATTTCCTTGATGCCTTCGAGGATCTCGCGGACGGCCTCGCGCGACGGCAGCGAGCGCACGCTCAGGTGGTTGATCTTCGAGACCGCGTCGTACGTGGCGACGATGCTATCGATGATCGCCGGAATGTCCTCTTCGCGGCCGGGTACGCGAGACATCGGTTGCCGCCGTTTCTTGGCCGGTAGGCGACGGGATTATACCTCATCCCGTCGACCGAGGCAAATGAGCTGGTTCGATAACGGCCGCGCTCCCCTTCGGGTCGAGGCTGAACATGCGTTGCTGTTGCTGTTCGCCGTTTACTGTTCCCCGTTCAATCCGCAAGCCGAAATCCGAAATCCGCAATTGCTACTCTTCTTCCTGCTTGGCCTTCGCGGCCGACTCGACAATCTGCTGCTGGACGTGGGCGGGCACCGGCTCGTAGTGCGAGAGCTCCATCGTGTAGGTACCCTGGCCGCCCGTGATGCTGCGAAGCTGCGTGTTGTACTGGGCGACCTCGGCCAGCGGCACCTGGACCTTGATGGTCTGGGCCCCGCCGGCCCCCGCCTCCATGCCCATGATGCGGCCGCGACGGCTGTTCAGGTCGCCCGTGATCGCGCCCAGGTGGCTGTCGGGAACCGTAATCGCCATATTGACATACGGCTCAAGGATGACGGGCTTGGCCTTCATGACGGCGTCGCGGAAGGCGTTGCGGCCGGCGATCTTGAAGGCGACTTCCTTCGAGTCCACCGGGTGGCTCTTGCCGTCGGTGGCCAGCGCCCGGACGTTCTGGAACGGATAGCCGGCGATGACGCCTTCCTCGCATGCCTCTCGAACGCCCTTCTCGACCGCCGGCAGGAACTGCTTGGGAATCGACCCGCCGAACGTGTCGTCGACGAACTCGACGCCGGCGCCGCGCTCCAGGGGCTCGACCCGCAGCCACACCTCGCCGAACTGTCCGGCGCCGCCCGTCTGCTTCTTGTGGCGGTAATGGCCGTCGCCCTTGTTCGTGACCGTCTCGCGGTAGGGAATTTTCGGAGGCTTCGTGTCCACCTCCAACTGGTACCGCCGCTTCAGGCGGGCCAGCAGCACCATCAGGTGGATGTCGCCGAGGCCGCTCACGACGAGCTCGTTGGTCTGGCGGTCGCGGGTGGTCTTGAGCGTGGCGTCCTCGTCCATGGCCTTCGCGAGGACCTCGGAGATCTTCTGCTCGTCGCCGCGGCTCTTGGGCTGAAGCGCCAGGGAGTACATCGGCACGGGCATCGGGACGGGCGGAACGATGAGCGGCTCGCCGCCGGAGGAGATCGTACGGCCGATCGTGAGTTCGTCGATCTTCGGCACGCCGACGATGTCGCCGGCCACCGCCGCCGGGATCGGCTGCGTGTCCTTTCCCTGGATGCGCAGAAGCTGGGTGAACTTCGTCTCGCGCCGGTCGTCGCCGATGCGGGCCGTCGAGTCGGCCATCAGTTGGCCGCTGAGGACCCGCACGTAAGACACCTTGCCGACGTAGGGGTCGCTGACGACCTTGAAAACCTGGGCGCAGAGCGGCGCGTCGGGGTTGGAGTCGAGGACCACTTCCGGCGCGTCGGCCTCAGCGCCCTTGCGGGCGACGCGCGGATGGGCCTGGCGCGGGTTCGGCGCGAACCGCACGAGGTTATCGAGGATCTCCTCGATGCCGATCTCCTTGCGCGCGCTCGCAAAGAAGACCGGGACGACCGTGCCCCCCTGGAGGGCCTTGGTAAACGCGGCCGCCAACTCCTCGGGCGGGATCTTCTCGTCGCCGAGGTACCGCTCCATCAGCGCCTCGTCGACCTCGACGATCGACTCCACGAGGGCGCTGTGGGCCTCGGCCACGTCCATCAGGGCATCGCCCTGCTCGGTCTTCGCGAAGGCATCGACCACGCTCTTCAGCGCGGGGCCCTGGCCCACAGGAACGGTGATGAGCCGGCAGTTCGACCCCAGCGTCTCGCGGACCTGCGCGAAAACCCGCTCGAGGTCGACGTTCTCGCCGTCGGCCCGATTGACCACGATGCCGCGGGCCATCTTCTGGTCGGCGGCGACCTGGAACAGGCGCCGGGAATGGATGTCGACGCCCGAGGTCGCACTCAAGACCAGGACGGCCGTATCGCCGGCCGCCATCGCCCACTGGGCCGAGCCCAGGAAGTCGGCGTAGCCGGGCGTATCCAGCAGGTTGATGTGGTGCCCCTTCCACGCCACGTGCATCACCGACGTGCTGAGGCTCGACTGGCGTTCCTTCTCCTCGGGCTCGAAGTCGCTGACGGTGCTGCCTTCCTCGGGCGTGCCGAGGCGGGTGATCAAGCCCGCCTTGTGGAGCATCGCCTCGGCCAGTTGGGTCTTGCCTCCGCCGCTATTGCCGATGAGGACGATGTTGCGGATCGCTTCGGTGGTCACGCCTGCCATTGCTGCCTCCAAACGTTCGTGTTCGAGAAACGCGCCCAGGTCGCCACGGCGACTCTTCGACAAGCTGGGCGGCTAAGCGTTACTTGCCGGCCGCCTCAAGGGCCGCTTCGAGCGTAATCGTCCCCTCGTAAAGCGCCCGGCCGATGATGGCCCCCGCGACGCCGGTTTCCTTCAGACGCTCAATGTCCTCGGCCGTCGTCACGCCGCCGGAGGCGATCAGGTCAAACGGGCACACCTGGACCAGGGCCTTCGTGGCCGCGACGTTCGGACCCGACATCATACCGTCCCGCGCAATGTCCGTATAGACAATTGCCGCCAGCGCCAGGCCTCGGACCGCGTCAAACACGTCGCCCGCCATGAGGTCCGTCTTCTCGGTCCAGCCTTGGACGGCCACGGCGCCGGCGCCTCGGGCATCCAGGCCCAGCGCCACCTGCCGCGGGAACTTGTCCGCAAGCTCCTTCAGCCACTCGGACTCGCGGATCGCGCGAGTGCCGACGATGATCCGCGCCGCGCCCATCGCCAGGATGTCGCCAGCCGCCTGGGTGGTGCGGATGCCGCCGCCGACCTCGACCTGCATGCCGGCGGCCTCGACAATCCGCCGAACGGTGTCGAGGTTCTTCGGCTCGCCCGCGCGGGCGCCGTCGAGGTCCACCACGTGGAGCCACTTCGCCCCGGCCGCCTCAAATCGGCGAGCGACCGCGACCGGGTCTTCATCGAAGACCGTCTCCTGGTCGTACCGCCCCTGGCGAAGGCGGACGCACCGGCCCGCCCGCAGATCAATCGCCGGAAGAATCAGCATCGGCCGTCCCAGCCTCGCCATCCCGCGCGGCGGGTCTCCTGACCCGCCGCGCGAAGCTCCTCGCCGCCCCACAAGCGAGTGTGTTGCGCGGTGGGTCAGGAGACCCACCGCGCAGACGCTCGCGGCGCGCTCGGAGCCTACGCCCGCGTGACGAAGTTCTCCAGAAGCACCAGCCCGGCCGCCTGGCTCTTCTCGGGGTGAAACTGAGTGGCGTGGATGTTGCCCGCGCGGACGGCGCTGGCGAACCACCCCCCGTAGTCCGTCCGCCCCACGATAACGCCTTCGTCCCGCGGGGCGGCATAATAGGAATGGGCGAAGTAGAAGTAGGCCCCTTCCTTCGCCATCCCGTCCAGGAGCGCCGACGGCCCCATCCGCTGCACCACGTTCCAGCCCATGTGCGGGACCTTGAGACCCCGGCGGACCACCTCCGGGCCAAACCGCATCACCCGCCCCGGCACAAGGGCCAAGCCCTCCTCCAAGGCGCCGGTGGGCGGCGCACAAACGCCGGTGACCCCCCCCGCCTCCTCGCTTACCTCAAAGAGGACCTGAAGACCCAGGCAGATGCCGAGGAATGGGCGGCCGGAGGCGCAGAAGTCCCGGATGGGTTCCACGAGGCGGCGCGCGCGGAGAGCCGACATGGCGTCGCCGAACGCGCCGACGCCCGGCACCACGAGGCGTTCCGCCCGCGCCACGAGCTCCGGCTTATCGGAGATCTCGGCGGCCCGGCCGATCCACTCAAACGCCTTCTGGACGCTGCGGAGGTTCCCCATCCCGTAATCGACAATGACGATCACCCGAACACGACCTCCGCATGCCTCCCCTCTCCCCTCGCGGGAGAGGGGACGGGGGTGAGGGGGCCACGGCGGTCACCCTCAGACGGTGGGCATGCCACCCGGCGTGGGCATACCACCCGAGTTCCATGATACGGCGTGGGGCTTACGTCCCGCCGCGCTGAGGATAGACGGCGATCACCACGCGGCGGTTCTTCGCGCGGCCGGCCGCCGAGTTGTTGGTCGCCACCGGCTTGTAGGGACCGAACCCGGCGGCGTAGACCCGCTTGGCGTCGATCCCCTTCGAGGTCAAGTACCGGACGACTTCCATCGACCGGTTACAGGCCAGGTCCCAGTTGTCCTGCCAGAGTTTCTTCGACTTGGCGATGGGCTGGCTGTCGGTGTGCCCCTCGACGCGGATCCTGTCGCCGGCATAGTCCTTGTTCAGGACCGCGATGATCTTGTCGAGGTGCCGCCGGCCGTCGGCCTTCAGGGTGGCCTTGCCGGAGTCGAAGAGGATGGCCTCGGGCAGTGTCACGGTGAGCTCGCCGCCGATCATGGCGGTCTCGATACCCTCGCCGAACTCCGGCTTGGTCCGGGCGGCCCGGCCCGTCGGAGGAACCGCGGTCCCCGGCGCGGCCCTAACGGCCCGGGCCCTGTCCAGCTCGGACGTCAGGCCCTCATTCTGCGCCTTCAGGGTCTCATTCTGCGCTTGAAGGTCCGCGCTCTTCGCGAGCTCCTGCTCCAGTTGTTTCTGAAGCGCCGCGTTGCGCTCCTCCAGTTGAGCCTGGTTGCATCCGACACTCGCCGCCGCCACAGCCACCACCGCCAGCACCAGCGCCGCTCGCCCCAGAAGGCGAACCGGCCCTCCCATCATTTCGCACATCCGTCGCATCGCAAACTCCTTTCTTCTCGCTCGGCCTCGGGCAGTTTCGTTTGCCTGTCGGGAAAAACCACGCGCCATTCTACCGCAGAGGCCGCCGAGATCGCAGAGAAAAGATCAAAGGGAGTGCCAGACCGGTCGGCTTGACGAGGATTCCGTTTCTCCCTGCGGGGAATCCTCCCTTTTCCGTTGTCTCTGCCTTTTCCCCCTGCGTCTCTGTGCCCTCTGTGTTCTCTCTGGTGAATCCCCTCTCATCCCTGCCGGAACATCACCCGCCACATCCCCTCGATCCCCGGCCGGAAGTAGTTGAAGATATAGTCCTGCGTCAGCATAACCACGCCCGCCGCCAGACCCAGGAACGGACCGTAGGGCACCTCGTGGTCGTCCTGGCGGAGGAGATGCCAGATCCCGTACGCGAGGCCGAAGAACGGGGCGATCAGGAACACCATCGCCGAGGCTTCCCACCCCAGCGTGCCGCCGATCGCCGCCATCAGGTAGATGTCGCCGGTGCCCATCGCCTCCTTGCGAAACACGGCCGTCCCCAGGACCCGCGTCACGAAGATCAGGCCCGCCCCGACCAGCGCCCCCACCAGCGCCAGGAGCGCCGCGTCGGCCCGGGCGTACCCCGTCCAGTCCGGCAACTGGTGGTCGAACGCGCCGAGGGTCTGCACCTGCGGCCACACCAGCGAGCCGATCACCCCCACGCCCAGCGCCAGATTCGTGACCGACGGGTATATCTCCTTGCGCTCCAGGTCGATCACCCCCGACACCACCAGCGCCCCGGCCAGCACCATGTGCACCACGTACACGCCCACGTGGTCCGCCCCCTCCCGCAGGCCCAGCGGGAAGTACGCCAGCCAGTATCCCAGGAACACGAGGCCCGTCGCCAGTTCCACGACCATGTACCGGGCCGAGAAGGGCGCCCCGCACGTCCGGCAATGCCCGCGCAGAACGAAGAAACTGACGACCGGGACATTGTCATACCAGGCGACCGGCCCCAGGCACGTCGTGCAGTGCGACGGCGGCCACAGGAGGCTCTTGCCCGCGGGCAGGCGGTGGATGCAGACGTTCAGAAAGCTTCCGACGCACAGCCCCAGCAGGAAGACAAACACCCCGACCGGCCATGCGACCGCCATCGGCAAAAGATGGTCAAACATTCCCGTCCGCCAATCCGTCCTCGACGACACCGACTTCCCGGGCGCCGCCAATCTAGCACTCGCCCTGAGGCCATGCAAGGCAAAACGATTCCGCCCCGGGGGGCCATATCCGTTGACGCCGGCGACCCGCCCCGCTAGTCTCAGACCGTCGGCGGATCTCCTTTGAGGAGCCACCCATGGAACTGGAACGCAAGCCCGACTTCGAGGAAGCCTGCACGCGGTTCGAGGCCTGGTGGCACGGCGAGATCCTCGATCGGCCGCCGGTGACGATCAACGTTCGTCCCGAGCGCCCGCCGAAGGTGGCGACGCGCAGGTATGCCTCCGAGCGAGATCGCTGGCTCGACGTCGAAGGGGCCATCGCCTGGCAGGAGGCCGCCACCGCCGTCGGCGTGTACCTGGCCGAGACGTTCCCGCGGTACGAGCCGAGCGTCGGGCCGGAGCTGGCGGCCACGGCCTTCGGGTGCGACCTGGAGTTCTCGCCCGACTCCAGTTGGTCGAGGCCCATCGTCTCGTCGTGCCGGGAGATCCTCCGCCTGGCGCCCAATCTGGACAACGTGTACTGGAACAACGTCCGCGCGAAGACCGCCCTTTCGCTCGAGCGCGGCCGCGGCAAGTGGCTCACCTCGATGTACGACTGCCACACGAACGCCGACCTGGTGGCGGCCCTGCGCGACCCGGCCGGGATGGCCCTGGACCTGGCGACCGACCTGGAGGGCGTCCGCCTGGCCTGCGACCACGTGGCCCGGTTCTTTCCGATGATGTACGAGGATATCTACAACCGCATCGACGTCACGGGCCAGCCCACGACGTCGTGGACGCCGTTCCTCCACCGGGGCAAGGCCAACACGGTCCAGGCCGATTTCGTCATCATGATCTCGCCGCGGATGTTCCACGAGGCGATCCTGCCGTCGCTCCTGGTGGAGTTCAGGTACCTGGAGCGGAGCGTGTACCACCTCGACGGCCCGGGGGCCCTGCGGCACCTCGACGCGCTCGCCGCCATCCCGGAGCTGAATGCCATCCAGTGGGTCTACGGAGCGGGCAACGGCCCGTCCGCACGGTGGATCGACGTGTACAAGCGCGTCCAGGCCGCCGGCAAGGGGATCCAGCTCCTCGCCGAGGACCTGGGCGACGCCCGAGCCGTCGCGAAGCACCTCAAGCCCGAAGGCGTCTGGTTCTGCCCCGGCGGAGTCTACTCGCGCGCGGAGGCCGAGGGCTTCATCACGTGGGCTTCGCGCTGGGCCGCGGGAAAAGAGTGACCCGGCGCACGCCTCCGGATCAGCCGGCGGGCTGGCCCGCCGCGATTCTTACTTCGTCGCCGGCATGCCGGCCTTGCCGCGGGTGATCGCCTCGTTCAGCGACTCGGCCTCCTCGTGTTTCGGATGCCGCCAGTCTTTCGGGAGTTCCTTGCCGTCGAGGCGGGCCTTGGCCTCGGTCTCGCGCCGGGCCTCGTCGATCTCCGTCTTGTCTTTCTTGTACATCTCCTCAAGATCGGCGAGGAGGTAAAAGTCCCCCTTCCACTCGACGATGCCCTTGCCGGTGCGCACGGTGAGCGGCGCCGCCCGCACCGACTCCTCCATGGCAGAGGCCAGGTTCGTCTTGGACGCCGCTTGCTGCGGGGTCGACCGCAGTTGCTCGTTCAGCTTGGTCCGCTCCTCCATCAGCGGCTTCTCTTTGACCTTGCGGGCCGCCACGAGTTCGGAGAGCTTCTTGTCGCAGTCGGCAATCTTGTTCTTGGACTCCTCCAGGGCGGCCGTGGCCTGGTTGCGGTATTCGTTGTAGCGGGCAAGATTTCGCTGGTACGCCTCCTGCCGCCGCTGGTTCTCCGCCCGGACCCGGTCGAACTCGCGCTGGTAGTGAGCGTCGGAATCACGGTTGCCCCCGCCGCCGCCGGTGTATCCGCCCCAGCCCCCGCCGCCGCCGCCCGTGGGTTCCCGAAGTAACTGCGGCGGCTGCGGGGGACGGGTCGCGAGGACCCTTTCGGCCAGTTGCTTCTTCCCGGTCGCCGCGTTCTTCTCGTTCTCGACCGGCTGTTTCTCCTTGCGCCAGTCCGCGAGAATCTGCGCGAGGGCCTTGTTTATCTCGCTCAGGCGGTCCTTGCCCCCCTCGCCCTTCTCGCCCACCACCTTAACGTCGGCCAGCGCCTTGCGGTACATCTCGAAGAGTTCCATGAGAGGCATCCACTTGTCGGCGTACTTCACCTCGCCGGCGGCGTGGTGCTTCTGGACCTCCTCCGCGCTCTCCCCGGCCGCCGGCTTCTCCGCGCCGGCCGCCGAAGAAGCAGCCGGCGCGGCCGGCGCAACCGGCGCCGCGGGAGTCTCGCCGGCATGGACGGCCACGGCCATCAGAAGCCCCAGGCCGCCGGCAACCAGGACGAGGTTCCACAACTTGACCACGTTACGCATGTTCTAACCTCCCCGCGATGTACGAGCGGCGCCCATTCTCCCAGACATCCCCACTACAGTCTATACGAAAATCGGGCCGCCAAACGCGGCGGCTGTGCCAAGACTCTTGGCAAGGGCGGCATGCCCAGTCGCCGCGGCGACCCCGCCGTGGCGGGCCGCTCTTGCGTGGGCATGCTCTTCCCGAAAGGGGGAAGAACATGCCCAGCGAACGACGCGCTGGGCATGCCACCCTCGGTGACCAAGGCTTGCCATGAAATCTCGGCACACCGGGCGCGGCCACTTAAACGCTTGAACGCCGCTCGAAGCCCGCTTATTGCTGTGAATTGCGACCTCGTCGGCCCCGGAGAACTCTCGCAACGCCCGCCCGCGCGCGTTAACATCCGCGGCCTATGGGAAGGCAGGTCCACAATCTGGGGTGGTTTCTGCTGGTGAACCTGGTTTACGCCCTCGCGGGACTGGTCGCGTGGCCGGTGTACCTCTTCCTCCTGGCCACGCGGAAGAAGTATCGCAGCCGGTGTTGGGAACGGTGGGGGATTGTGCCCAACTTCGCCAAGAGGCGGGAACAGGGAACCGGCAAAAGGGAACCGGAAAGGAAACTACAAACAGCGGCGCCCACAACAAGACAGTCCGAGCGGTTGTGGGTCCATGCGATCAGCGTCGGCGAGGTCGAGGCGGCCCGGACGTTCGTCCCCGCCCTGGGCGAGGCCTTTCCGGATCACGAGATCGTCCTTTCCACCACCACGATGACCGGCCGCGAGCGGGCCCTGAAGCTTTTCCCCGGCCGGCCCGTTTTCCACTTCCCGCTGGACCTCTGGCCGTGCGTGGCCCTGGCGCTGCGGCGCGTTCGGCCCACAGCCGTCATCCAGGTGGAATCGGAATGGTGGCCGAACTTCTTCCTGATGGCCGCGCGGCGGGGCATCCCCGTTGCCTGCGTCAACGTGCGGATCACCGAGCGGGGGCAGCGCGGCTACGGCCGTATCCGCCCCCTCATGCGGGCGGTCTTCAACAGCACCCGCGCCATTGGCGTCCAGGCGGAGATGTACCGCAAGCGGTTCCTCAGCCTCGGCGCCGCCCCCGAGCGCCTGCACGTCACCGGCCAGATGAAGCACGACACCGTCACCTTCGCCGACACTGCCGCCGGCGCCGACGACCTGGCGCGCGAGATGAACCTGGTGGCCGACGAGATGGTCCTCGTTGCCGGGAGCACCGGCCCGGGGGAGGAGGAGACCCTCCTGGCGGCCTATCGCGAGGTCCGGCAAGCCGACCCACACCTGCGCCTCGTCCTCGTGCCGCGAAGGCCGGAGAATTTCGAGGCCGCCGCCGAGGCCGTCCTGAAGGCCGGCTTCGGCCTCGTGCGCCGCTCGCGCCCGCAGGAGCCCCAAGGGCCGAAGGAAGAGCCGCCCGTCCTCCTCGGCGACACGATGGGCGAGATGATGAAGTGGTACGGCCGAGCGGACCTCGTCTTCGTCGGCCGCAGCCTCGTGCCCCTCGGCGGGTCGAACCCGATGGAGCCGGGCGCGCTCGGCCGGCCCCTCCTCTGGGGCCCGCACATGTTCAACTTCCCGATCGAGGCCCCTGCCCTGGTTCAGGCGGGCGCCGCCCGCGAGGTGACAGACGCCGCGAGTCTTGCCGCCGCCATCCGCGACCTCTTGACGCACCCCGGGAAACGCCGTCAAATGGGCGAGGCCGCGCGGGCCACCATCCGCCAAATGCAGGGGGCGACGGCCCGAAACGTCGACCTCTTGAGGAGCGTCTTGAGCGATCAGCGGCCCGATTCCACTGGGCGCGGTGGGTCTCCTGACCCACCGCGCTGAGAGCGGCGCGCACCGCGCGGGGACGCGTGCGCGCGGCGGGTCAGGCCAG
>JAPLML010000047.1 GCA_026387055.1 Planctomycetota bacterium
GGAAATGCTGCTGAACGACGAAACGGAGCATGGTTCGCCCTCATGTGAAGTAACCTGCCTTATTGTACAACGACAGGTGCAACGCTTCGTTGATGATTCAGGAACAACACGCGCCCAGCAAGCTGGGCGGCTAAATGACAACGGCTGTTGCCTTTGCCGTTCGTCGTTCAATCTGCGATCTCAAATCTGCAATCTGCAATTGTTCCGCCGTTCACTCCGCACTCCGCATTCCACGTTCCGCACTCTTGTCGAGCCACCGCTTGAGCCGCTTCTTCAGGCCGCGCGAGACGGGCGAGCGGTCGATCTTGGCGATGATCTCTTCCCGCGGATGGTTGGCTTTCCTTAGGGACTTGACGAGGATGAGGCCGAACCAGTAGTTGAGGAGCTCCTGGAGGCCGTAAATGAAGAGGCCGATGCCCGCCAGCAGGATGATGCCGCCCCACGTCCCGAGCGTGCCGCCGAGGAGAGCCACCCCGCCGGCCAGCGATCGCGGGCGCTCGGGCAGGCCGTAATCGATGCCGCCGATCAGGTTCTGGCCGCCGCTCAGGAACCAACCCACGAGAAGCGCGCACATCACGAAGGCGATCGCCGTAACGATCGAAAGCGCTCTATCCACAAAGACCTCCCTCAGCGACGTCCGACGTCAGTTTATGCCGCGCCTCGTGGAGAGCCAAGCGAAATGCTGAAGGGGCGGCCAAGTGGCGACGGCCGTTGCCTTTCGCCGTTGCCTTTGCCGTTGCCGTTCGTCGTTCAATCTGCAATCTCAAATCTGCAATCTGCAATTGTTCCGCCGTTCACTCCACACTCCGCACGGTCTTTCTTGAAACCGCTCCCGCCGCGGCGCATTAGAATAGGTGACAGCCGCACCGCGACGAAAGGCAGGAAATGGCGGACGCCGTCGCTTGGGAAATCGTCAGACGCGCAGCCGCGGGCGATGCCGGAGCCCGCCACGATCTGGTCGAAGCAACTCTCGACAACCTCTGGGCCCTGGCCCTCCGGCTAACGCGGCGACGCGATGAGGCCGACGATGTGGTGCAGGAAACCTACACGCGCGTGCTGGCGACGCTCTCCAGCCTGGAGCCGACCGGACGCTTCGAGGGGTACCTCGCCCGCACGGCGACGAACCTCGTGGTGGAGCGCTGGCGGCGCCGCCGCGCCGAGACGCCCCTCACCGACGCCGTCCTCTCCCCCGAGGCCCTCGAGCCTTGGCAGGCCGTCGCCGATCAGGAGGAAGAGCGGCGCCAATTGGCGGCTATCTGGGCCGCCGTGGGCGAGCTGGAGCCGGAGCCGCGGGCGGCGGTGCTGCTTTTCTACGCCCAAGGCGAATCCTGCGAGGGAATCGCCCGAATCCTCGACGCCCCCGTCGGGACCATCAAGACGTGGCTGCATCGGGCCCGCCACCAAGTGCGGCAAAGCGCGGAGGCCCTCCTTCGCACCGAGCCCGCTCTCGACGCAAGACCCTGTGAGGATCTACCATGAGCCCTGAATGCGATCGATTCCAGCACTGGTTGGACGAGGCGCCGAACCTGACGCCGGCGGGCGCCATGGCGGCCCACGCGGCCGCGTGCGAAACGTGTCGCCGGCTCCTTGCCATTGAGACGGGCCTGCGCCGGCTGGGCGGGGACGCCGCCGTGGCCCCCGCCCGGCGCGCGGCCCTGGTCGAGCGGATCGCGCCGGCGCGGAAGCGGCAGGCGCGGCCGATCATCCGGATGCTGCGGTGGTCGTGGCCGGTTGCGGCGGCGGCCGACGCCGTCGTCGTGGCGGTCGTCCTCCTCTGGCCGGCGCCGGCCCGTCACGCGCCCATCTCGGTGACGGAGATCTTCGGCGACCTCCTCGGCCCGCTGGCCGAAGCGAAGGCGCCTGACGTCTCCGTGCCCGCTCCCGGCGGCACCCTCGAAACCGCTGTCAGCGACACCGCCGCCGATCTGCTGGGGCTCAACGACGTGTTTGCCGCCGTGTGGGGAGATCTCGAAGGCCCGCTCACGATCGCGCTTGACGCGATGGAAGCACCGCGGGCCGCGGCGGCCGTTCGGCCGTCCGCCAAAGCGCCTGGCATGAAGTCGGACCGCACCATCAAGGAGAATTGAAATGAAGCTGCTGAGAATCGTCGTACCGGCCCTCGTCCTGCTCGGGATGGCCGGCGCCCTGGGCGCCGCCACGCTGGAGATGGCCAACTTCGCGCCGAAGGACGCGCAAGCCGTCATCGAGACGGACAATGCGGCGGGGCTTCGGCAGACGCTCCTGGACTCGCGCTTCTGGAAGGCCCTCGAGCAGACCGAGGGCTTCAAGGAATGGCGCGCCAGCCAGCGCTACGCCGAGATGCAGCAGCGCCTCGAGCAATTCCTCGCCAACCTGGAGATGAGCAGGGAGCAGGCGCTCAAGGCGTACCTCGGCGGCCGAGGCGCCGTCGTTCTCCTGCCGTCGGGCGACGTGAAGAAGCCTTGGGGCGTCATTCTCACCGAGTGCACCTTCGACAATGCCAAGCGCCTCGTCGACGCCTCCGGCGCCCAGGAGGCGACGAAGTATCGTGGTGTTACCATCTATGAGGTCCAGAAGGAGAACCGCCTGGACCGCATGGCCTTCGTCCGCCAGGAGGGCCAGGCGGCCGTCTTCGCGGCCACGAGCGCCGACGGCGACGCCCTCGAGCGCGTCCTCGACGCGATCACCGCCAGCGCCCCGTCGCTCGGCATCGAAGGCCACTTCAAGGAGGCCGTCGACAAGCTGCCGGCGGGCTGGCGCATCCGGGCCTTCGCGGCCGAGGTCCCGCCCCGCAAGAGTCCCGGCGCGGTGGCCATGTATCCGAGCGCGAGCGCCATGCACTTTGAATGGCGGATCGTCAGCGGACAGGGCGACATCAGCATGACGGCCCCGGTGGTCCTGACCGCCCCGGCCGCGCTGCCGCCCACCGCCGTGGCCGCCTTCGCGTCCTCCTTTCACCCGGCGGCGATCTGGAAGGTCGTGAAGGCCAAGGCCGCCGAACAGGGCGAAGCGGCGCTCGAGAAGCTCCGCCGCGGCGAGATGTTCGTCCGCGGCTGGTTCCCCGGCCAGACGACCGACCAGATCGTCGGCGCGTTCGGCCCCGAGGCCGCGATGGCGCTCTTGAAGGGCGACGGCGGGGGCCCGCCGGCCATCCTCAGCATGACCCGGATCGCCGACAACGGCGCCGCCGCGAATTCCTTCAAGAACGGCCTGGCGGCCAAGGCCATGCTCCTGTCGGCCCTGAGCGAGCAGAACACGAACACGCCGAAGCTGAACGTCCACGAGGAGACCCACAAGGGCGTCAACCTGCTGATCATCGAGGCGCCCGGCGTCTTGGAGAAGATGGCGGGCGACTGGGCCAAGGACATCGCCCTGACCGTGGCCGTCACCGATAAGTGGCTCATCGTCGGCACGACGCCGGCCGGCGTCAAGGCGACCATCGACGCGGCCTCGGGCGGGCCCAGCCTGGCCGCCGACGCGAAGGACGCCGTCCCGAAGGAAGCGGCCACGCGGTGGGGCATCGTCCAGCCCGCCAGCGGCGCCGACATCGTCCTGTCCATCGTCGAGAAGTTCGCCGGCAAGGCGACCGTCGACCAGGCCAGGAAGCTGACGAACCTGGCGGAAGTGATGAAACTCGTCAAGCGGTTCGTCTGGACCCGCGTCGACGAGCCTACCGTCATCCGCGGCCAGGCCGACGTCCAAGCGATTGAGTAACCCACATGGCATAGACGTGTGTGTCAGACTCGTGCAGGCAGCGCGGCGGGCCATGGGGTCCGCCGCGCGGCTTTGGGGGAAGGGCAAGCGGCTGTGCGCGGCGGGTCTCCTGAACCGCCGCGCTAACGCTGAAGCAGCGCAGCCGCATGAGAGGGTGCCCGTGAAACGTTTTCGCAGCAACCGCCGCCTGCCGCTGTTCCTCGCGTGTGGACTCATCCTGTCGCTCGCCGTCCCCTCAGCGCGCGGCGCGGAGGCGGCCCCGGAGACGGCAGCGCCATCGCCCTACAAGCTCGCCGGCGGGCCCTACGAGGTCGAGCAGACGAAGAACCTGACGCGGCACGACCCCAAGCGCGACAAGGACCTCCGCGTCACGGTCACTTACCCGAAAGGCGACGGCCCCTTCCCGACGATCGTCTTCTCGCACGGGGCCGGCGGGCCGGCGGCGCGGGCGACGCCCGCATGCCGCTCATCCGCTTCTGGGCAAGCCACGGTTACGTGGTCCTGGCGCCGACGCACGCCGATTCCATCGCCCTGCGCCGGGAGAAGGAGCCCGATGTCACTATGGGCGGGACCCTCCGCAAGGCCATGGCCGACGGCGAGGAATGGAAGAACCGCGCGCGGGACGTCTCCTTCGTCATCAACTCGCTGGGTGAAATCCAGGAACAGGTCCCGGCCGTCAAGGGGAAGGTCGATGCGAAGCGCCTCGGCGTCGGCGGACACTCCTACGGGGCCTACACGTCGCAGCTTCTCGCCGGGGCCAGGGTCATCATGCCCGGGGCGCTGGAAGCCTCATCGCTCGCCGATGAGCGCCCGCGGGCGTTTCTCCTGCTCTCGCCCCAGGGGCGCGGCCAGCTGGGCCTGACGGCGAATTCCTGGGCGAAGATCGCGCGGCCGATGATGGTCATGACCGGCTCGCGCGACCGCGGCGCCACCGGACAGGGACCGGAGCAGAAACTCGAGCCTTTCAAGTTTGCCCCCGCCGGCGACAAGTACGGCGTCCTCATCCAGGACGCCTACCACATGTCGTTCCTCGGACGCCCCGCCGAGTTGGGCCCCGGCCCGGGGCTTCTCAGCGCCCTCACGAGCCCCGGCATCGCCGAGACCGACCAGGCGGCCGTGTTCAACTGCATCAAGGTCGCCACGATCGCCTTCTGGGACGCCTACCTCAAGGACGACGCGAAGGCCAAGGCGTACCTCCAGTCCGACGCCCTGCCGGCGTGGAGCAAGGGGGCGGTGCGGCTGGACCGGAAGTAGAATCGGCGGCCAGGGTCACGCCCGCCGCCGTCGCACGCAAAGGCTGTCACGTGTCCTTTGTCAGTTGTCACTTGTTGTCTTGTCGTTTCTTGTTGTTCGCCGTTGCCTTTGCCGTTCGTCGTTCAATCTGCAATCTCAAATCTGCAATCTGCAATCGTCAGATTTGGTCGTCGAGCGGGGGCGGCCCCTCGTCCTCTTTCTTGTCGCCCTCCTCCGGGGGCTTTTCGTCCTCCTCGTCGCCGTGCTTCCAGCTGTCGGCCTCATCCATCTCTTCCATCTCACGGCTCATGCGGCGGTAAAGCTTCTCTTGGAGCGGCGCGATCTTGCGGTACTCGGCGATCGTCATCATGTAGGCCCGCGTCATGAGATCCAGGCGCAGGAGCTGCCATTTCAGGAGGCACTCCGACTCCTTGATGTTGGTGAACGGGTTGCACTTGAGCTGGACCTGGCCGTCGCCCTCGATCTTGCAGAACTCGCATTCTTTGCACTGGATCATCCGCGCACTCTCGCCTTTCCATGCAATCTGATGATCGTGCGCGGCGGGTCTCCCGACCCGCCGCGTGCTTGCTCACCCCGCCGCCACCACCCTTCCTTCGCCGCGCACACTCTTATCGTCCGTGGCGCTCGTTTTCTACCCCGGCTCGTAGCGCTGGACGACGGGCATGCGCCAGCCGAAGCCGAACGCGCGGCTCGTGACCTTGAGGCCTGGCGCGGCCTGCTGGCGCTTGTACTCGTTGCGGTCGACGAGGCGGACGACGCGGGCGACGGTCTTCGCATCGAACCCCGCCGCCGCGATGCCGTCGGGCGAGCGGTGCTCGCGCACGTAGAGGTCGAGGATGGCGTCGAGCACGTCGTACGGCGGCAGCGAGTCCTGGTCGGTCTGGTCCGGCCGCAGCTCCGCCGACGGCGCCTTCGTGAAGACCCGCTCCGGGATCGGCGGGCGCGGGTGCGCCTGGTTGACGTGGCGGCACAACGTATAGACAAGCGTCTTCGGCACGTCGCTGATGGCCGCCAGCCCCCCCGCCATGTCGCCGTAGAGCGTGCAGTAACCCACGCCCACCTCGCTTTTGTTGCCGGTCGAGAGCACGAGGTACCCGAACTTGTTCGACAGGGCCATGAGGATCGTGCCGCGGACGCGGGCCTGGACGTTCTCCTCGGTGGTGTCGGGCGCGCGGCCGGCGAAGGCCTCGGCCAGGGCCGCCTCGAACGCCCGGTGCGGCCCGTCGATGGGGATCACGAGGAACCGGATGCCCAGGTTCGCCGCCACGGCGCGGGCGTCCTCGAGGCTGTGGGCGCTGGAGTAGCGGCTCGGCATGGCGACGCCGACCACGTTGGCGGCGCCCATCGCCTCGACGGCCAGGCACGCCACCAGGCTCGAATCGATGCCGCCCGACAGGCCGAGGACGGCCTCGCAGAAGCCGCTCTTGGTCATGTAGTCGCGGATCCCGAGGACGAGGGCGCGGCGCAGGGCCTCGACGTCGGAGGGCAGCTCGGCCATCTCGCCGGCCGGGCCGTCGGGAAGATCCACCAGGCCCAGGTCCTCCTCGAACGCGGGAAGCTGGCAGAGGACCCGGCCGCCGGCGCTCATGGCGAAGCTGCCGCCGTCGAACACGAGCTCGTCGTTGCCGCCCACCTGGTTGACGTAGACGACCGGCCGGCGGTGGCGGCCCGCCTGGGCCCGGACGAGGGCGGCCCGCTGGGCGAACTTGCCCATGACGAATGGAGATGCAGAGATGTTGATAAGCATCTCGGCGCCGGCCTTCACGGTCTCCTCGATCGGGTTGCCGTGGTACAAGCGGGCGGCGGGGCCGGCGGCATCCTGGGTCCAGATGTCCTCGCAGATCGACAGGCCCAGGCACCGGCCGAGACAGCGGACGGCCTGCGGGTCGCCGCCGGGCTCGAAGTACCGCATCTCGTCGAACACGTCGTACGTGGGCAGGAGCGCCTTGTACTTCCGGGCGAGGACCTGCCCGTCGGCGATCAGGGCGGCGGCGTTCCGCAGGGGCAGGCCGCGCGGCTCCGCCGTGCGGTCCACGTAGCCGATGATCAGGGCCGTGCGGCCGACCTGGCGCGCCAGATCCTCGAAGGCGGCCAGGTTGTCGGCGATGAACCGGGGCTTCAAGAGCAGGTCCTTCGGCGGGTAGCCGATGAGCGAGAGTTCCGGCGTGACGACCACCTCGGCGCCCATGCCGGCCGCCCGGCGGTAGGCGTCGAGGATGCGGCGCACGTTGCCGGGAATGTCCCCGATCGTCGGGTTGAGCTGGGCCAGTGCGATTTTCATGGCGTCCATGTTAGACGCCGGCGGCACGGGGGTCAACACATCGCCGGAGGCGCAACGGGGCCGACCTGTCGTGCGCGGCGGCTCTCCGCTGTCGTGCGCGGCGGGTCTCCTGACCCGTACGTGTTTAGCGTGGGTGGCACGGTCACGCGCCGTTGCGTGACCGTG
>JAPLML010000507.1 GCA_026387055.1 Planctomycetota bacterium
TGGCGAACCTCGCGGAGTTCCTGGAGCGGCAGGACGAGCTGCGGAACAAGGTTCTCGGCGCGATGGTCTACCCGATGCTGGTGGCGTCGGTGGGCATCACGATCGCGACGGGGGTGCTGGTGTTCCTGGTGCCGATGTTCCGGCCGCTGTTCGGCAAGATGGAGCTGCCGACGCCGACGTTGCTCCTCTTCTGGGCGAGCGACCTGGTGTGCAACGTCTGGCCCGTGGTGCTGATGCTCGTGGTCGTGGGCGCGGCCGTCTCGGTGGCGTTCGTCAAGAGCGCGTACGGCCGGCGGTGGTGGGACCGGTGGCGTCTGAGAATCCCGGCCCTCGGACGGGCGACGCGGCTGATCGCCATCACGCGGTTCTGCCGCGTCCTGGGCATGATGCTGAAGAACGGCGTGCCGCTGCTCCAATCGCTGGCGATCGCCAAGGACGCGACGGGCTCGATCGTCCTGGCCGACGCCATCGAGGCGGCGGCCGAAAACGTGCGGGCGGGCGAGACGCTGGCCGAGCCGCTCAAGGCGAGCGGCTACTTCCCGCCCGAGATCCTGGAGATGGTGGCGGTGGCCGAGGAATCCAACCAACTGGAGAAGACGCTCCTCCAGATCGCCGACACGGTGGAGCGCCGGACGAACCGGCAGGTCGACCTCGTGGTGCGGCTGGTCGAGCCGGTGATCCTGGTGGTGATGGCGGGCGGCATCGGATTCTTCGGTGTCTCACTGGTGTATCCGTTGTTCAGTATGGCGGGGGCGATTGGCGGCAAGTAAGCGGGTTTCAGGAAAGAGCCGGATAGGCGCGTGCCGCACGCCGCGTGCGGCGGCACGGAACGAAGGGTCCGCGATGCCAAAGCAAGAAGGAGTCGAGTAATGAAGAACCGTCGGAAAGGACGGCGTGGGTTCACGCTGATGGAGGTGCTGCTGGTGCTGGCGATCATCGGCCTGTTGGCTTCGGTGGCCATTGTCGCCCTCGTTCCGGCGGGCGAAGGCGCCAAGAAGAAGACCTCGGCCCTGCTCCTGAAGAGCGTCAAGACGGCCCTCAGCCTCTACAACAACGACGTCGGCCATTACCCCAGCGAGGAAGAGGGCGGGCTGGAGGCGCTGCGGATCAAGCCGAACTTCTCCGACGAGAAGATCGCCGAGAAGTGGAACGGCCCCTACCTCGAAGAGGAGCCGCGCGACGCCTGGGCCAACAAGCTGAACTACCAGCTCACACCGCCCGGCACGCCCGAGTATCAGCAGACGCCCTACAAGCTGTGGTCGAACGGGCCGGACGGCATGGACGGGACGGCCGATGACATCAAAAACTGGACCGACGAGACCGCGACGAAGTAACGTGCCATCGCGGCCGGTGGTACTCGTATCGGCGAAGCCCCCGCGCGCGTGCGGGGGCTTCACGCTACTGGAAATCCTGCTGGTGGTGGCGGTCATCGCCCTGCTGGCGGGCGCGGCCATCCTCAGCCTCGGCGGGCGGCGCGACGTCGAGGCCCTGCAGGAGGGCCTGGGCCGCCTCGAAACGGCCATCCTCATGGCCCGGGCCGAGGCCGCCAACCTGGGCCGGCGGCTCCGCCTGGAGTTCGGTCCGGAGGAGGCCCAGGTCCTCGTGCTCTGGGAGCCCGAGCCCCTGGCCGAGCCGGGCACCTTCGTCGAATACACCGGCTGCACCTGGCAGGACTCCATCGAGCTCGAGGGCGTACGCATCGAGAAGTGCGAGTTCGCAGGCTCCAGCGCCTTCCGGGCGATGGAGACCGCGACGGGGGCCGGGAGCGCTTCGGACGGGGCCCTGGCCGCCGTCACGTTCGAGCCGGACGGCTCCAGCGACTCGGTCCACCTGGAGCTCACCGGCGCCGCGGACCCGGAATCCCGGCGGGCCTTTCTCGACCTCGACGGCCTGACGGGAACCATCTCCACTCGCATCCTCACGGCGTCGGAAATGGCGAAGCAATGACACGGCGGAACCAGGGACCAGGGAACTGGGACAAGCAAGGTAAGCCGGCCGCCAGCCGCGCGGCGGGCCGTAGTTCGTGCGCGGCGGGTCTCCTGACCCGCCGCGCCACAGCGTGGTGGCACGGCCACGCGCTTCTGCGTGGCCGTGCACGTCACACCGGCGCGGGCGGATGCACGGCCACGCAGAAGCGCGTGGCAGTGCCACCCGTCGCCCGGCGAGGCGTCGCGCTCCTGGAGGTCGTCCTCGCCCTGGCACTCTTCTTCGGCGTGGCGGTGGTGATCCTGGGCGGCCTCAACACGTGCCTGCGGTCGGTGCGGCAGGTGCGGTTGCAGGCGACGGCGGCCGACCTGGCGGTCACGCTCCTGTCGGAGATCGAACTGGGCGTCGTCCCGGCGACCGACGCGGGGCCGACGCCGTACGAGGAGCCGCTCCAGGACTGGACCTGGGAGATCGTGGCGATGCCGGTGGAAGGTCCGCTCGCCACGATGGCGATCTCGCGCGTCGAACTCATCATCCGCAACACCGCCGAGGGATACTCGCACCGTCTGTACCATCTGCTGCCGGAGGTGCCGGAGACAAGCAGCGTGGCGTCCTCGGCCGCCGGGCCGGAAGGGGGGGCCACGCCATGACACCTCGGCCGGCCAAGGCGGGCTTCACGCTCCTGGAGGTGGTGCTGGCGGTCACGCTTGCCCTGGCGCTGATGGCGGCGATGCTGACGTTCTACAAGCAGGCGGCGGACGTGCGCGCGGCCGTGCTCGGCGACGCCCGCCTCATCGGCGCCGAGCGGATGATCATGGGCCGCCTCACCGAGGAGTTGCGGTCGGCCTTTGTCCAGCGCTTCATCGGCCTGGGGCTGGAAGGCGGGATGAGCGAGATGCGGTTCGTCAGCGTGACCTTCCCGGGCGGCGCGATGTGGGTCGAGCAGAACCTGACCGACGTGGACCAGATGGCCCGGGAAAGCGACGTGGCGATCGTCGGCTACCGCCTGCGGTATTCCGAGGATGAGATGGGGCAGGTGGTGGTCGACGGCCTGGAGCGGACGTGCCAACGGACGCCGACCGCGCAGATTTCGGAGGAGGGCAAGGAGATCCAGGCGACGCTCCTGTCGCCGGACCTCAAATTCCTGCGCCTGCGGTACTGGGACGGAACGGCGTGGGCCGAGAGTTGGGGCGGCGGCGCGCTGCCCCAGGCCGTCGAGATCGTCCTGGGCCAAGAGCCGCTCCCGGAGAACGTGGAGCCGTTGGAGTATCCGTACCCGACGTTCCGGCGCATCGTGGCGCTTCCGTCGGCGCCGCGGTCGGCGCCCGGCGCGCTGGCCACCGCACCCGCGGAAGCCGCCGCGCCCTGATGTCACGGCCTCAGGTCCTGAATGGATGCGAGCATGGGTCGATTTATGTCATTCCGATCGAGTGCGGCGAGCCCCCCCCGGGGCGGGCCTCTGCGGCTGCCGCCGGACGGGTGGCACGGCCACGCGCTTCTGCGTGGCCGTGCAAGTGGCACGACGGCGGATGCCCGCATGGCCACGCAGAGGCGCGTGGCCATGCCACCCAGTTCGGGGCAGGTCCAGCGCGGCGTGGTCCTGGTGGCGGTGCTTCTGGTGACGGTGCTGGTGACGATGATTGCGGCGGGCCTGATGTTCCGCATGCGGGCCGAGGTGGCCACGTCCGGCGCCGGGGCGCGGGGCGAGCAGGCCTGCGAGGCCGCCATGAGCGGCCTGGCGTGCGCCACGCTCGTGCTCGTGAACTCATCGGGCGACATGACGGCGTGGTACGACAATCCGGAGATCTTCCAGAACCAGTTGGTAGCCGACGACGGCGCCAACCGCTGGTACTTCACCCTCTACGCCGACGACCCGACCGAGACGGCGCCCGTGCGGTACGGTCTCACGGACGAAGCGGGCAAGATCAACCTCAACGTCGCGCCTGAGGAGACGCTCCTGGCCCTGAAGAACATGACGGCGGAGCTGGCCGCGTGTCTCCTCGACTACCGCGACGCCGACATCCAGCCGCGCCCCGACGGGGCCGAACAGGAGTACTACGACAGCCTCGCGCACCCCTATGTGATCCCGAACCAGGCGCTCGCCACGATGGATGAGCTCCTGTTCGTCAAGGGGTTCACCGGCAAGGTGATCTACGGCGAGAACTCGAATCTCAGCACGGTCCTCGGCGCGTGCTCGGGCGACGGCGCGGGCAGCACGATGACGGTCTCGAGCGACGGCACGCCCGACCGGGGCCTTCGCGCCATGGCCACGGTCTACACGTCGGAGCCCAACGTCGACCAAAGCGGGAAGCGGCGCGTGGACCTGAACGGCGACATCGCGGCAGGTAGTGTGTCTCTGCCTGCCGAGACGCTCCTGTTCATCCGCCTGTACCGCGCAGAGGGCAACACCTTCAACCACCCGAGCGAGCTGCTGGAGATGAAGTACACGCTCAAGCAGGCGCACCCCGACGCGGGGGACCTCAAGGTCGGCGCCACCATCGAGTCGGGAGTCAAGGCGGAGCAACTGCCGGTCGTGATGGACCGGCTGACCACCAGGAAAACCACCGGGACGCGGCGGCTGGTCGAGGGTCTCGTGAACGTCAACACGGCCCCGGCCGAGGTGCTGGCGGTCCTGCCGGGCCTGGACGCCAGCGCGGCCCAGCAGATCGTGGACCTTCGGAGGACCTTTCGGCCGAAACCAAGAGCACCATCGCGTGGCTGTATACGCAGAACTTGCTCGACGCCGAAGCGTTTAAGCAAGCAGGGCCGTTTCTGACGGCCCGCAGTTACCAGTATTCCGCGCGATGCATCGGCTTCGGCGTGCCGTGCGGGCGATATCGCGTTCTGGAGGCGGTGTTGGACCTGTCGGGGGGCGTGCCGCGCGTGGCGTATCTGCGCGATATGACGCGGCTGGGGCTGCCGTTCTCCCTCGACACGGACCTCTTGGGGAGCAAACGTTGAGCCTGGGAGCGCTGATCGAGAAGCTGTCGGTCTTCGGGCTGGGACGCAAAACGGGGCGATTCTGCGCCCTGGATTTCGACCGGGAGCAACTGCGCATCGTCCATGCGGAGTTTACAGGCGAGCGGACGCAGATCCTCAAGCTCGCCTCCTGCGCGATGCCCGAGGACGTCGACATCGCCGACGCGCAGGCCGTGGGCACATTCATCGGCCGCATGCTCAGTGAGATGCGGGTCCGCAGCCCCTCCGTGGTGATGCACGTGTCGCGCGGGCAGGCGGTCCTGAAGCCGCTGGTCCTCCCGCCCGTCTCCGGCCCCGGCGAGCTGGCCCACATGGTCTTGTACCAGGCGGAGAACGAGCTGACGTTCCGCCCGGAAGAGGCGGTGGTCGATTTCACCATCGAGAGCCACTATGGCATCGAGGCCGGGCCGGAGGACACCCCGCAGGGCCAGCATGTTCTGGTGGCGGCGGTGCAGCGGCCGGTGATCGAATATTACCAGAAGGTGGCCGAGGCGGCCGAGGTGCGGCTCCTCAAGCTCGGCCTGCGCCCGTACGCCGACCTGCGGTGCGTGCAGGCCTTCGCCCGCGCCCATGCCCAGGGGCGGGTGGCCATCGTCCACATCCTGGCCGACGAGACCGAGATCGACGTGATGGACTCGGGAGGCCTGGCGTTCACCCGCTCGGCGGCAGTCACGATCCCCCCGGCCGCGCGGACCGAGGTGGCCGCCACGCGCGAGGCCGCCCAGGCAGTCGTCGTGGAAGTAGCTCGCAGCCTCCATAGTTACATGGGTGTGGAGCGCGGCCAGGCGATCGACACGGTCCTCCTGGCCGGCGGCACGGGCATCGAGCCGCAGGTGGCGGAGGAACTCGCCAAGCGCCTGGCCATCCGGTGCGAGATCCTGGACCCGTCGGGCGACCTGGGCCTGGAGGAGTCCGGGCCGGTGGCGTCGGCGTTCATCTCGCCCCTGGGCCAGGCAGCCGGCCACGGAGACACCACGGCGCTGCCGTTCGACTTCCTCCATCCGAGACGGCCGCCCGTCAGGCGCGACATGGGCAAGGTCATGGCCGTCGGCGCGCTGGCGGCCGTGGCGCTCGTGGTGACGGGCGTGTTCGCGATCGGGGCGGTCCGCTGGTACCAGGCGGACTCGTACTACGTCTCGCTCCAGGCGGAGCTCGCGCGCCTGACCCAAGAGAACCGCCGCGTGTCGGCCCTCGCGAAGCGCACCGAGACGGTCGACGCCTGGGTCCGCCTGGGGCGCGACTGGCTGGACCAATGGGCGTACCTCACGAGCGCCTTCCCGTCGTGCACCGACGCCTACATCAGCAGCCTCAAGACGACGATGGCGAACACGGCCAACCCGAGCGCGTCGATCAGCTTCACCGTCCGCGCGAAGAGCAACGAAGCGATCAACGAGCTCGGCAAACGTCTCGAGGCCGCCGGGTACGAGTTCAAGCCCGGTCAGGTCACGACGGGCCAGGACCCTTACGGCTACACCTACTCCACGAGCATCACGGTGATGGTGAAGCCCGACATGAAGATCGACCTGGGGAGCGTCTCGCCGGCGCCGCGTCCGGAGGACGACGTGGCGGCGGCGCAGTTCGGCAAGCCGCGCGCCGCCGCGCCCGCGGCGAC
>JAPLML010000720.1 GCA_026387055.1 Planctomycetota bacterium
TCATCCTCGCGATACGGGTAGGACCGATACGCCGTCCGGGTCCACTCCGCCGCGTTGCCGTGCATGTCGAAGAGGCCCCACGCGGTGGGCTGGTAGCTGCCGACGTCGGCGGTACCGAGCGCGTGGTCGTCGAACCGGGCGTCCCGCGGCGCCAGGTCCGGCGACTTCGGCGACCACCCCTCGTACGCCAGGTTCCGGATCGTCACGTCGGCCATGTTCGCCAGCCGCGAGAAGTCGGCGTCGAGGTCGCCGTAGGAGAGCGGGCCGCCCGTCCCCGCGCGGCAGGCGTACTCCCACTGGGCCTCCGTGGGAAGCATGACCGCGAGGCCCGACTTGGCGGAGAGCCACCGGCAGAACGCCATCGCCTCGTTCCACGACACGCGGACCACCGGCTGCCGCGGCCCGTTCATCGGCCAGCCCAGGTAGTTCTCGCTGAAGATCCACGAGGACCGGTGCTCGAACCGGCTGTCGTGCCACGGGTCGAACCGCGCGTACTCGGCGTTCGCGACCTCGAACCGGCCCACCCAGAAAGGTTTCTCGATACGAGCAAGCGTTTGCGGACGCTCGTCCGTGCCGCCGCCGGCGTCGCCCATGACGAACCGCCCCGCGGGGAGGCGGACCAGCTCCATCCGGGCGCCGCCGCCCAGGGCGATCGTCCGCGTCGGCGGGCCCGCGTCGCCCTGCCGCCGCCGCGCTTCCCCGGCGTCGAACGGCCAGCCATCGCACGTCACCGGCACCACGCGCGCTTCCTGCACCGGCGGCGGCATGACCGGCTCGACCCGTGCCTGCGACGTCGGCGGGACCTCCTCCGGGTCCTCATCCACGCCGCCGTACATCCGCTGAAGCTCGCGGCGGCGCTCGCGCTGCCCGCCCACCAGCGGCGTCAGCTCGCGCCACGTGCCGTGGCACGGCGCGTTGAGGTCGATCCAGGCGGCCAGCCGCTCCCACGCCTCGCGGTCAAGCTGAACGTTGTAGTGCCCCTTGCGGAGCATCTGGAAAAGCTCGGTCGTATCGGCGTGGAACTCCATCGGCCGAAGGAGGCGCAGGTCGCTCTCCAGCCCGCCCACGCGGACGTATCGGCGCAGGGCGATGTAACTCGGCTCGAAGACGCCCCCGTACTTCCCCAGGAGCTGCTCCTTCGGCGTATCGCGGACGACCTGCCCTTTCGGGTCGCCGCCGCGATAGACCACGTACGCCCCCTGCTCGCCGCGGAGGTCGGCAAGCGTCGTGCCGTCCGGGCGCGGCTTGCCGTCGTGGCAGCCCGCGCAGTACCTGTCGAGGACCGGCTGGACCTCGCGCTTGAAGCTGAAGCCGCGCGGGGGGCCGTACCACGGCCGGATCTCCTGCGGGGCGTGCGCCAGGGCCAGCGCCGCCCGGGGCGCCGGCGCGGCCCCGCGGTTGTCGTGGCACCCGACGCAGCTCAGGTTCTCGCCCGGCATCGCCGTCATCCAGCTCCGCATGAGCTGGACCGCGCGGCCCTCGGCGTCGAGCGGCTGGACCGAGATCGGCGTCTTCGCCGGAACGCGAAAGAGCGCCGACCCGTCCTCCTCCACTCGCACCGTGCCGAGGATGCGCTTGACCTCCCACGGCCCGTCGGCCCCCACGCGGTGGTCGATGCCCGCGATGCCGTGGTACCCGAAATGGTACGTGAAGACCCGCAGGGCTTTGACCGTGCCGCGCGGAATGCCCTGCATCGAGACGCCCTCGTACACATCCGCCACGTAGACCGTGGCATCCGGACGCGTCGGGTCCGACCGCGGCGCGATGACCGGCGGGCGGGGAACCCTGCGCACGGGCACCGGCTCCAGCAGCGCCTCGCCCTCCAGTTCCTTCAGGAGCACCATGTTGTCATAAACATCCACCAGGTAGATGCCCCAGAGCGCGTCGGGCGCCGGCTTCGCGGCCGCGAGGAAGTGCTTCTCGCTGAGCGGCCACGGGTGCAGGAACTTCGGCCACGAGAATTCCGTCAGCTTGTCCTGGATCACCGGCTCGACCTTCTTGCCGTAGCCGGGGAGGCGCTGGACCACGCCTTCCACGTCGCGCCGGCCGCGCGTGGGGTCGAAGAGGACGAGTTCGCCGGTCCGCCCCACGTGGTGCCCCGTGGCGATGCCCACGACCTTCGTGGGATCGCCGGGAACCGGGCGGGCGTAGAAGATGGAGTTCGGCCAATACGAGTTCGCCTTGTAGTATTCGGCCTGCCCCGTCCCGTCGGGGTTCATGGTGAAGAGCATGCGGTTCCAGACGTGCGGGGTGTCGGTGTAGTCCCACCGCAGGTACAGGATCCGCCCGTCGTTCATGACGGTCGGGCCGTAATCGTGGTCCTGCTCGAACGCGATCTGCTGGATGTTCGAGCCATCTCCATTCATCTTATATAGCATGCCGACGATCACGCCCGCGTTGCACGGCACGCCCTGGAGGCAGGCGGTCGAGAGGAACGCGATCTGGCCGTTCGGCAGGTAGCAGGCGTCGTAGTTGTGGACGTCGGGCTGGTCGCCCGGCGTGACCTGGCGCCGCCGCTTGCCGTCCGTCCCGATCTCGAACACCTGCCACTTCCTGTGGCTGCCCGGCATGGAGAACAGAAGCCGGTCGCCGTCCCAGTGGGGCTCGAGGTCCAGGATCAGCCGCCGGTCGTCGGGCTTGTAGAGGGTCGTCAAGCGGCCGTCGGGGCGGACCGGCGAGAGGACCGCAATCTCGTTGTCCCAATCGAACGGCCGCTCGATGCCGGGGTTGCACTTCGAGCTTTGCCGCGGCAGGCCGATGTACTCGCCCAGCCCGTACCCCGTGCCGTCGGGCCGCCGCGCGTCGCCGTCGGGCTTGCGGCGGACGAGGATCAGGCGGTCGAAATCGAGGAGCGGGTTCGCCAGCAGCGCCTCGCGCTGGAGACGGTCGAAGTCCGCCACCAGCGTTTCCACGCGCTCGGCGGCGGCAAGGTCCCCCCGGCCCGCTCCGGCCAGGGCCTCCGGGACCGCCTTCTCGATGGCGG
>JAPLML010000218.1 GCA_026387055.1 Planctomycetota bacterium
TTGTCCGTCGCCGTCCCGGCGACGGCTAAACGACGGCGACGCCGATCTGCGCCAATCAGCACCGGAGCGATGATATCGACATGAAACTGGCCTTCAGCACGAACGCGTTCAAGCAGGTCAGCCTCGAGGAAAGTCTCCACCAGATCGCGGCGTGCGGCTACGGCGGCGTCGAGATCATGGCCGACGTCCCGCACGCGTACCCGCCGCACATGGATGCCCGCCGCCGCAAGGCCGTCGTGGACCTCTGCAGGAACCTGCGCCTGGCGATCACCAACCTGAACGCCTTCACGCTCTTCGCCCAGGGCGACACGTGGCACCCCTCCTGGATCGAGCCGGACCCGGAGGCCCGCGCGCGGCGCTACGAGCACACGCTCAACTCCATCCGCCTGGCCCGCGACCTCGGGGCGCCCGGCATCAGCCTGGAGCCGGGCGGTCCCCTGCCGGCGGGCATGAGCCGCCGGGCCGCGATGGACCTCTACCGCGAGGGCCTGCGGCGAGTCCTTCCGACGGCCGAGGAGTGCGGCGTGAACCTGCTCGTCGAGCCGGAGCCGCACCTGTTGATCGAGCGGCCGGAGGAATTCGAGGAACTGCTCGACGGCCTGGCGCACCCGCGGCTGGCCCTGAACTTCGACATCGGGCACTTCTTCTGCGTGGGCGTGGACCCGGCGGAGGCGGCGCGGCGGCTGGCGCCCCACATCCGGCACGTGCACCTGGAGGACATCGCGCCGTCGCGCGAGCACCGGCACCTGGCGCCCGGGCGCGGGGCGATCGATTTTGCCGCGGTGCTGGGGGCCCTGCGCGACGCCGGGTACAACGGCTGGGTCACCGTGGAGCTCTATCCGTACGAGGCCCAGGCCCGCGAGGTCGCCAGCGAAGCATGGCAATATCTGACTAAACATTTCTAGGCATGGGGCCGCCGCGGCGCGGCGGGCGAGGGTGCGCGAGCCATGAACGGAACGAAGGGCGAATGGCAGCTCATTGAGTGGATCCGCAGCCGCACGCGGCTCGACCCGGCGGCGGTGCCCATCGGCCCGGGCGACGACATGGCCCTCGTCGGCCTCGGCGGCGAAGGCCAGTGCCTCGTCACCATCGACGCCCTGCTGGAGGGCACGCACTTCAACTTCGACCAGGCCACGCCCCGCCAGGTCGGCTACAAGGCCCTGGCCGTCAGCCTCTCGGACGTGGCGGCGATGGCGGCCAAGCCCGTCTGCGCGGTCGCCTGGGTCGGCCTGCCCGAGGACCGCGACATGAAGTTCGCCGAGGAACTGAGCCTGGGCATGGCCGACGCCGCCGGCAGGTACGCCTGCCCCGTGGTCGGGGGCGACATCACGAGCTGGAAGCATCCCCTGACGATCGGCTCGGCCGTCGTCGCCCGGCCGGCCGGCATCATCCCGGTGCGCCGAAGCGGCGCGAAGCCCGGCGACCTCCTCTTCGTGACGGGCGAGCTCGGCGGATCGCTCCTCGGGCGGCACCTGACGTTCGCGCCGCGCGTGGCCGAGGCGCGGCAGCTCGCCGCCCTCGTCACGCTGCACGCCATGATCGATCTCTCGGACGGCCTGTCGACCGATCTGTCGCACCTCGCCTGCGAGGGCGGCGTGGCGGCCGAGGTGAACGCCGGCGCCGTCCCGATCTCGGCCGACGCCGTGAAACTCGCCGAGACCGACGGCCGCCCGCCCCTCGATCACGCCCTGAACGACGGCGAGGACTTCGAGCTTCTGATGGCGGTCGAGCCGGTCGACGCGCAGGACCTCCTGAAACAGAACCCGCTGAAGGGCGTGCGCCTGACCTGCATCGGCCGCATCGCGGAGGGCGGCGGCGTCACGCTCATCGGGCCGACCGGCGAGCGGCGGCCGCTCGCGCCGGGCGGCTACGAGCACTTCACGAAACCCGGGGCCGCGACGTGATGGGCCACGACGCCTGGACCGTGGAATCCCGCTCGCCCGAGGAAACCCTCGAGATCGGCCGGCGGATCGGCCGCGCGGCCCGGCCGGGCGACGTGGCGGCCCTGGCGGGGGAACTCGGGAGCGGCAAGACCGTCCTCGCCAAGGGGATGGCCGAGGGGCTGGGCGCCGCCGCGGCCCGCGAGGTCCTCAGCCCCACGTTCGTCCTCTGCCGGGAGTACCTCGGCGGACGCATCCCATTCTATCATCTCGATGCGTACCGTCTTCGAGGCGCGGCCGACCTGGAGGCGATCGGCTCGGCCGAGATCCTGGCGCAGGGCGGCCTCGCGGCGGTCGAGTGGGCCGACCGGGCGCCCGAGGCGCTGCCGCCGGACCGCCTGGAGGTCCGCCTGGAAGTCGCCGGCCCCGCGTCCCGCCGCCTGACCTTCCTGCCGCGCGGCCCGCGATCGCGGCAGCTCCTTGCGGCGCTCAGGGCCCGGTAGGAAACGGCGCACCAAGGCTCCGCCTTTCCCGGATGGTGCCGCTGTGCCGATAGGTCGCCGCGGCGACTGGCACGGCCGGCTTGTCCGGCCGTGGCAGATGGCAGAGCACCAGCCACTTTCCCCACGGCCGGACAAGCCGGCCGTGCCACATCCGCGGGGGTACGCTAAACACGTACGGGTCGGGGGGCCCGCCGCGCTCTATCTCCCGACGACCCGCCTACTGCTTCTGCCTCCGGCGGCGAAGGCGGTCGAGGTCGAAGCGGGCGATGGCGATCTTGATGTCGTCGGCGGTCTTTCGGGCGCGGACCTCGACCTGGCGGCCTTTCTTCTGGGCCCACTCGCGGGTCACCTCGACGTAGTCGGCCAGGCGCCGGCGGCTCTCGCGGGCGCTGTGGCGGCCCCACAGCTTGATGAACAGCGAGAACCAGTCGAGCCGCGCGAGGCGACGCAGCGCCGCCCGCAGCGAGTAGAACGCGCCGAACGCCCGCAGGGTCTCCACCTGGAGCTCGAGGGTGCTCATCCGCCGGGGGCGGAAGACGACGCGGTGGGCGTCGTAGAGGCTCCAGTCCCGCGTCAGGAGGCGGCCCTGGCGGTCCATCTCGTCGAAGACCACCGTGCCGGGCAGGGGCGTCAGGATCATGAACTGGGCGCTGACGATCGGGTGGCAGCGGGCGAACCGGACGGTCTCGCGCACGGTCTCCACGGTGTCTTCGTCGGCGCCGAAGATGAACATGCCGTGAATGCGGATGCCGCGCCGGTCGAACTCGCGGATCGCCCGCTCGATCTCCTCGACCGACTGGCGCTTGTCGTAGCACTTCAGGGTGGCGGGGCTGACCGATTCCATGCCGATATACACATAATAGCATCCGGCCTCGGCCATGAGGTCCAGGAGCTCCTGGTCGGCGGCGGCGTCGCAGCGGACCTGGGCGCTCCACTTCAGGTGCAGTTTCTCGCGGATCATGGCGCGGCAGAGATCCTTGGCCCGCGCCCGGTTCGCCGTGAAGTTGTCGTCGTAGATGAAGACGTAGCGGCCGCGCATCGGCCGGAGCTGCGCCATCACCTTCTCGGTGCTCTGGAAACGGTAGGCCCGGCCGAACATCTTGGTGACCGAGCAGAACTTGCAGTCGAACGGGCAGCCGCGCGAGGTCTGGATCGGCAGGACGTTGCCCCCCCGGGCGCTCGTGTCGTAGCCCTGGACGAGCGCGAGGTCCGGCGCCGGCAGCGCCTCGACGTCCACGCATCCGCCCGCCGCCGGGTTGTGCACGGTGTGGTCGCCCGCGCGCCACGAGAGCGAGGGCATCGTTTCGAGCCCCTCGCCCGCGTCCAGGCGGCGCACGAACTCGACGACGAGGTCGTCCGCCTCGCCGCGCAGGACGTAGTCGCAGTGCTGGAGCGCCTCGTCCGTCAGGAAGGTGACGTGCGGGCCGCCCATGATGACCGGGATCCCCGCCCGCCGCGCGGCCCGGGCGAACTCGTAGGCCCGCGGGGCCGTCGAGGTGATCGTCGAAACGCCCACCAGGTCCGCCGAGAAGAACTCGTCGAAGTCGACCGGCGCCACGTCCTCGACGTACACCTTCACGTCGTAACCGGCCTCCTTCAGGCGCGTCCCCAGGAGGGTCAGGCCCAGTCGGGGCAGCTTCCACCGGCTGAAGACGTGCCGGTCGGGGGCCTTCGGCTCAACGAGCACAACACGCTTGATCACAAGGATTTCCCCATTCCCGCCAGGACCTCCAAGGAAAGGCGGTGTACGGTATCGCCCCCATCATAGACCCTGGGGGCTACTTCTCGATAGTCAAAATCCGCGCGGCGTGGGCCACGTTCTGCTCGCCGTCGGCCACGCGGACGGCCAGGCGGTGCGGACCCGGCGCGAGCCTGCGGATCGTGAAGCGGAATTCCTTCTGCCGGGCGTCGAAGACGCCGTCGGTCGGCGCCAGGGCGCTGGAGTCGGTCGAGGAATCGAGGGACCACGCGGCCTCCGTCAGGCGGCTCATGGCGTCGCGGGCGGTGAATCGGACCTCGGCCTCGCCGCCGGCCCGGACCTGGATCTCCAGCTTCTCGATGACCGGGGCGGTGTTGTCGACGAGGACCGGGTCGCTGACCCTGGCGCCCTCGCGGGCGGTCTCGGCCGGGTTGTCGAGCCGGTCGCTCGCCACCACCTTGAGCTCGTACCAGCCGTCGGCCACGGTGCTCGTGTCCCACGCGTACTCGGGGCGCACGAGGTCCTTCTCCAGGAGGATCCAGTTCGGCTCGACCTGGCCGCGGAAGTAGAGGTCGAAGCGCAGGGCGTCGCCGTTCGGGTCCTGGGCCTGCCATTGAAACATGCGGATGGGTTGTGAGCCGTCGGCCGGCGGGGGCTGAAGGGCGGCGCCCGCGGGCGGGCCCCCGCCCTTGCCGCGGACCTTCATGTCCTGGCGGAACCGCTCGGCCGCCTGGGCCCGCGCCTGCTGGGCCTGCGACGGCGGCTCGCCGATCGCCAGCACCTTCGGCGGCTCGTTCGTCCGCACGTACGGCGCCTCGAACTGCTCGAAGACGGGCGTGGCCGCGTCGCCGCGCGACCGCAGGACCACGCGGAACTGGACGTAGCGGGCCGACGGCACGTCGAACTTGCCCGGCGACTTCGACGCCGCCTTCGACCACTCGGACCACATCCCCTTGTCGGGGTCGCGCATGTTGCCGCTGCGCGCCGCCATCTGGATCTCGGCGCCGTCGGGCGTCTGGCCGCGCCACTCCACCTCGCCCCATCGCGACGAGCCGCCGGCATCGTACACCTGGGTCGTGAACGTCCCTTCCTTCGCGAACCCCTTGGAGAGGGCGTAGACGCGGCCGGGGCCGGCGGCGCCCACCATGACGCGCCCGTCGCGGG
>JAPLML010000302.1 GCA_026387055.1 Planctomycetota bacterium
AGGACCTTCAGCCGCGCAAGGTGCAGCGCCCCCGAGTCCACTTCCGTCGGATACCACTGCTCGACCATACGATGATCGGCGGCGGCCTCGCACGGGACATAGGGCATCCAGGTATGGTCCCGCATCTGGGCGAGCGGCGACCGGGCCGAGGCCTTCGCGAAAGCTTGGCGCACCGAGGTGCGGAATGTGCGGGCGGCCTCGCGGAACTCGCCGGCCCGGGGGTGGCCGGCGCGGTCGAGCGCCTGGCCCAGGAGATCCAGTGCGGCATAGAAGTACGCCTGGCTGAACGCCCAGACGCCCTCACCCGTGAGGTCGTTGAGCGGGCCTCGCGTCAGGCCCGCCACCGGCCCGGGGTCCCGCGAGGTCCGGCGGATCTCCGCCAGGCACCAGTCGGCCGCCTTGAGCGTGTAGGGAAGCAAGGCCTCCAGCGACGCGCGGTCCTGCGACAGCAGGTAGTGCTGTGCCACAGCATAGACCATGCCGGGCGTGTAGACCATCCAGTTGGCGTACCCGCCGACGCGGCCGCTCGGCTCCTGATTCTTGCGGAACATGACCAGCAGTTCCTCGGCCGCCAGATCGTGGTACCCACGAAGGTCGTACAGCATGTAGTCGACATAGACGGCCTGGTTGATGGGCCACGGCACACCGGTCTGGGCGTAGGCGAAGTTCGAGTACGGCAGATCGATCGCAACGTCGGCCCCACGGCCGCCGTGCCGCCTTGGCAGTCGCAGGGCGTGCCACAGGTTGGCCCCGTAGAGCTCGTTCACCTCGCGCTCCGGCACGCGGAACCGGGCCCCACGGGCGCCGTAGGCCGACCAGAACTTCAGCGTCGCCGCGCGGCACGCGACATAATCGAGGCCCAGGAGCACCGGGCGATCGGCCGCCGGGACCGCGGGCGACGGGAGTTTGATGACGAGTTCCCGCGAGCCGCCGGCGGGCATGTCCAGCGCAACCTCCAGCGTCGTGGTCGTCTCGTACGGCGACTTAAGATCGTCGGCCTTGGTCCGCTTGACCTCGACGCGGGGCGGGCGGATCTGGAAGCTCTCGCCCTGGACCGACAGGAGCGCGCAGCCGGCGCCGGTCTCCTCGATTACCAGCGTGCCGTCGTCCTGGCGGCCTGTCACGGCAGGCTCCCGGTCGGCGGGGTGCTCGCGCCGATGTGTCATCGTGAAGGAAACGGCTCGGGTGTTCTTCGCGAGGTCCGTTACTCTGAGCTTCGCCAAGAGGACCATCGGGATGTCGCCTCGTCGCTCCGCTGGCGGCCCATGAAGGGGATAGGCGAACTCTTCGGCCTCGTAGCGGACGCCTTCCTTCTCGAAGACGGTCGTCAGCACCGGCAGCCCGTCGGCCAGGCGCTGGCCCTTCCATGTGTTGACAAGTTCCGGCCCTGGGTCGCCGAAATCGAACGACAGCCGGAAGCGGTCCGGGGTGCCGTAGTCGGGCCGCACGCCCGCGCCGCGGTCGATTCCGAACTTCGGGATGGCGCCGTCCCACGTCAGGCCGACGATGTGCCCGGGGGCAGGCTGCGAGGGGTGCTTGTAGGCGGGGCTCCCCATGTCCTCCCAGCGTGTCTTATACAGTTCATAGGTGGCCTCGGGCTCCTGGCGGACCGTGTCCAGGATGCGCTTGCCCTTCCAAGCGGCCAGTTCCTTCTGATGCTCGGCCCAGGTCGGCGGCGCGTCGCCCACCGCCAGGTACACGTCGAGCGCCGGCACCCAGAAGGCACGGTTCTGGAGCAACTGGTCCACGGTGACGGCGAAGCCGCGCGTGCCC
Source organism: Planctomycetota bacterium (assembly GCA_026387055.1). GTDB lineage: Bacteria > Planctomycetota > Phycisphaerae > FEN-1346 > FEN-1346 > JAPLML01. The sequence continues at coordinate 1,774 of JAPLML010000302.1, forward strand.
TCGCGGTCCATCCGCACGACGAGCCGCCGCCCGTCGGGGCGATAGCCCGGGTCGGCGCGGAGGCGCCGGGCCGTGTCCGCGTCGCTCCGGGCCATGAGGTCGGCCCAGATCGAGTTCAGGTTCTCGAGGGGCTTCGCCGGCAGGTCGGGATAGTGGAGCGTGAACTCGACCTGGCGCACGTCGCCGCCGCCGGCCCGCACCTCCCACGGCCCGGTGCTCGGCCCATCGCCGTCCTTCATGCCGGTGGCCGACGCATCGGTGATCCTCGCCAGTGCGGCCAGGCACTCGACGTGGAACGGCGTGTCCTTGGGCGACTGGTGGCCCCAGGACAAGCGGACCTTGAGCGTCTTCTCGCCCACGAGCAGGGCCCGGTTCTCGGCCGGCCACTGGGCGAGGAGCCACGACGCGATCCGGTGTATTTCCTTCACGGCCGGTGCGTCGGCGTCTTTCGAGCGTGCGGCAACGGCGGCCGCGCGATCCAGGGCCTGACGATAGGCGGCTTGCTTCTCGATCGTCAGTTGGCCGCCTGCCTTCATGGCCCGCACACGGTCGGGAGAGGCCAGCGGCGACACCTGGCTCCACGACCGCTCCGTCGCGAAGAGACGCTGAAGCTCCAGGGCATCCGCGATCCGTTCGGGCGTGGAGGCGTCGCCGAAGAGTTCGCGCCCCAGCCGCACCTTGAACTCATCGAACGCCAGGTTGGGGTTCTTCGAGAACTCGCGATAGGCGATCCGGTTGATGTGCATCGGCAGTTCGCCGTAGGGCAGCCGCCCCGGCTCCAGCCAGCCGAAGCCCAGTGGCACCTGGCGCTTGCCGACCAGATAGGCCTGCCCCTCCTCCGGCCGCGTGGCCACATAGGAGTACGCCTCCAGCGAAGGCACATAGCCGGTGAACCCGGAGTCGCGTGCCGTCTGCGCCCCCTGGCGGATCGCCTCCGGCCCGGCGAGCGCCGGTGCGTCGCACCAGTAGAGGCTCGTCCGGGCCTGTTTCAGCAGCGCAGGGTCGATCCGTGTGCTGTGGGGCGTGAAGAAGAGGGTCCAGCGCGGGTCGAAAGGCTGCGTGGCCGACTTCACGTCCAGGCCCGGCACCGCGGCCCCGCTGAAGTAGTGCGGGTAGACGACGATCATGGCGTCGGGTTTGCGCTCCCACACCTCGCGGGAGATCTGCGAGACGAAGTGGAACTCCCGCTCGTAGAACTTCCCGCCGCAATCCGGGCAGTGGCAGACCGCATAGTCCGAGGACTCGATCAAGAGCCCATCGGCGTTGGGGTAGAAGTCGAAGATCATCTCCCGTGCGTACTCAAGCATGAACCGCTGCGACTCTTCCTTCGACGGGCACAGGTTGTATCCCCAAGCGTGGATGCCGAAGGCGTCGACCGGCTTTCCGTTCTTCTGCACGGCCTTCAGCTCGGGGTGCTCCAGCGGGTACTGGTTCACGCCGTCGTAGCCGAACGGCGTGAAGCCCAGGAGGACACGGATGCCCTTCGTGTGGGCGTAGTCGATGAGGTCGCGGGCGAAGTCCTGGCGGACGTTCTCGTGCGCTTCGTTGTACTTCCACGTGATGGGGAACTTCTTCGATCGGAAGCCCCCGCCCATCCAGAGGAGCAGGACGTTGGCCCCGTCGTCGTGGAAGCTGTCAATCGCGCTCCGCCATTCGGCCAGACCGAACGTTGGCATCCGCATGAACGTGATGTAGTAGCCGCGCTGGGCGAAGAGGCCGCCGGCCATCCCCTCGGGCGTCGGGCCGGGCGCTGCGGTCCCCCGGGCGAAGCTCGCGACGCACAGTAGCATGAGAAGTCCCAGAAGCATCGCCACTGCGTCGACAAGGCACGGCCGCAGTATGCCTTGGAAGGACGGATTCATATTCGCGGACCATCCCGCCATGACAGGGCCTCCTTTCACCTGTGCGCCCGCCCAGAGAGTCTCGCGCCAGCGTCAGCCGCCGTCTTCACTGTTCCTTGGCGATGTCGACCGTGGCCCTCTTGCCATCCGGCATCCTGTAGGACACTTGGTCCGACGTCACGTGTCATGGCCACCCCGGCAATTCGGCCCGCTCAGCGGGCCGCCCCAATGTCGCCCGGCTTCCACAGATAGTAGACGATCTTGGCGAACTCATCGTCCTCGACGAGGATCACGTACGTGCCGTCGGGCCGCCGATGCACGTGGACCGCGCTGCCGAAGTCGATGGCCCCGATGCGTCCGCCCACCTCCAGGCCGGCCCAGACGCTGCCCTCGCGGCTCCCGTCGGCCGCACGGAAGATGGCGACCTCGCCGAACCGGTGCTCGTCGCCCGAGCCCAGGTCATAGGCCACGAACACGTAGTCGCCTGCCACGTCCATGGCGATCGGCTGGATGTCGCGCCCCCGGTTGTCCGAGAAGCGGTACGGGATGGCGGTGGTCCAGGCATGCCGGCGGTCGGTCGACCAGCGGTCGTAGCGTCGGATCTCGCGCGCCATCGGATACCACGTCTGCATCGGGTTCACCTTGGAGTAGGTCGCCAGGTACATCGTGTCGGTGGCGGCGATATAGCGGACGAAGCGGACGTTCGTGATGTCGTCGGGGACCGTGGTCGTCGTCCGCGTGCGGACCAAGTAGAACGGCGCGCCCTTGGCGGCACCCGCGTCGAAGGGAAAGCGGTGAAGCGTGCCGCGCTGCTCTCCGATCCACACCGTGCCGGCATCGTCGAGGAAGAACGCCCGCATGACGTCGATGTTGCCGGGCGCGAATTCCTCGAACTCGTCCGCCTGGAAGTCCCCGTCGCCGTTGCGGTCGGCCCACATCCAGGCCTTGTTGGTGCACGGGTTGTTGGGCGGCCACTCGCCGGACTTCGACCCGTTGCGGGAGAATACCGCCATCGGCACGGCAATCTCGCCATCGAAGCGGTAGACCGAGAGGTGGGCATCCCACTGGCAGCTCAGGAGCTTGCGGCCATCGCCAAGGCGGATGATACGGACGCCCTCCTGGCGGATGTGGAGACGCGGATCGTTTGGATACTTGAAACGGTCGATTGTCCATGCCCGATGCGTCCAGCCCGCATGGGGCCAGCCCTCGGCCGTCGGCCGGGACCAATCCACTTCGTAGCGCGAATCCTTCGTGAAGACGCTGGTTTCCCCGCCGGCATCCACGTCCGCGGAATCGAGGAATTCCAGCCCCTCCAGCGTCCACAGGCACTTGCCGGCCGGGTCGAACTTCTGGAGCTTCGTGCCGAAGCCGTTGCCTCCCGCGTAGGGACCGCGGCCATTCGAACTGACGTAGGTGTTGCCCCCCTGGTCGACGCCGACCCCGGTGGGGCCGCAGAAGCGGTCGTCCGCGACGCGGCCGAGGGCCGGGCCGGCATAGACGCCGCCCTCGACGCCGAGCGTCGCCTTGAGCACGGGCGCTCCTTCCACGGCATAGAAGCGGACCTGCTGCCGCGGGCCGTTGTCGGCCACGACGAGGCGGCTGTCCGGCGCGAGTGCGATCGCCGACGGCTCGACGATGTCTGCGATCTCCGCGTTCGCATACGCGCCAGCGGGGGCATCGTAGGCCCGAACGCGCCATGTTCCGTCGGCGCCCTTCTGGCAGATCCAGAGGCGGCCTGCCTTGTCGAAGGCCATCTTGTAGGGCGTGTCCGTGTCCGGGGTCAGCCCGAACTCCCGCTTCGGCGCCATGTCGGACGAGCCGTAGACCTTGACCTTGCGGCTGACGGGGTCGGCGAGGAAGACCTCGCCGCCGCGCGCGGCCACGCCGGTCAGGGATTTCCCCCCCTTGTCGGACGGCGGGTGGAGGAAGAGGACGTTGCGGACGCGGCCCTCCGCGCCCGGCCACTTCGCGGGCTTCCCGTCGAACGTGTAGCGGGCCACCCCGAACCACATGGGGTCGCTCTCGTTCATCTTCCGTTCCATGCGGAGGGCGAAAAGGTACTGATCGTCCGCCGTGATCGCCGGCCCGCCGGTGAGGGCCGTGTAGTCATCCACCTTGCCGATCGCGTCGCCGTCCCTGTAGAAACCGATGGCGCGACCGGCCTCATCCCAGGTGCAGTTCGCCACGACGCGGCCGTCGGTGAAGACAAAGACGTCGTCGATGTCGAGCTGGACCCATCGGCCCTTGTTGCGGTCGCCTCCCTTGAAAGTGTTGCCCAGCCAGCCGGTCCGCATGTTGAGGGCGGCCGGTTTCGGCGCGTCGTCGCGAGCCGCCGCGAGGAGTTCCGGGCTGAACAGCGACGCTATCATCACAGCCATCACGCACTTTCTCATGACGGAATCCTCATTGTTTCAGTTCGCATGACCGAGATGGGCATGGAGCGGCGCATGTCGTGGGCCTTGCCTACTTGGGCGCAGGCGAGGCAATCTTCAGTCGGACCTGCCCATACTGCATGTTGGCCGTCGGAAACTTGAGCTTCAGCGACTTGCCGGCGGCCTCGACCGTGGCGTCCTTGTCCTTCACCCACGTGCCGCTCTCGAAATGCCCTTGCTCCGCCGAGGCCACAGCAATGTCGCGCCCGTCGGCGCGGCGGAGTTCCACATCGATCTTCGCGGAGGTGATGACGTAGTCATCCGGCCCCATCTTGATGATGAGCCCGTTGCCGTTCAGCAACGGACCGCCCGTGTGCAGCCGATAATCTCGCCATTCGGTCTCGCCCGGTAGATGATCCACCGTGGCCGCGAACGTGACCTTCAGATCCTGATAATCCTGCTCCCATGTGGAACCGGCCTTGTGGAGCTTCTTGTCAAGAACCGAAGTCAAGCCCAGCAGGTCACCGGGATTGCGATTCTGAACCAGCAGCGGCTCCATCGCCCGCACCAGGTCAAACGTCGCACGGGTCCGCATCAGTTCCACTTCCGCTTGCCAATACTGCCCGACCAGCAGCGCGCCCATCGAGAGGGCCCTGAAATAGTGCTCCGCCGGGGAGAACTCGGGCTGCACGAGACTGTTCCAGGGCCTTATGTACTTGTTAAGCACTTCACCATAGTTGTCCGGTCCCATGCCATCCAGGCTCGGGCAACCGACGTGGAAGATGTCCATGTACTCCCAATCGCACGGGGATTCGCCGCACCAGGCATTGGCATACATGGGGATGTTCATCGCTTCCTTTGCCTTCCGCACCACGATCTCGATGTACTTCCCCGTGTAGTAGGCGCCCATGGCCTTTCGCGCGTCGGTCGGCCAGGGCTGCTTGCCGAACACCTCCTCCCAGGTCCCGGACGTCTTGCTGCCATTGCCGTGGTACCGGCTCCACGTGAACCACCCCATCTTCGCCGGGTCGTGCTTCGGCGTGTCGATGGACGTGAGGTACTCCAGCAACTCCTTCGGCACCTGCTCGCCGATGTGCTCGTTGGCCGCCGGGCAGTAGTCCATATAGCAAGGCATCTCGTTCTCGACCTGGACGGCAACGAGCACTTGGTGACCGGGGTCCTTCTGAGCCGCGCGCGCCAGCAGCTTCGAGAGCGCCAGCCCGTCCCGCTCCGCGCATTGCATCGCAAAGGGGGACACGCCCCCGTTCTCGGGCTTCCCGTCCTGCTTGAGCGCCGGAAACGCGATCTTCTCCTCCCAGATGTACCCCGGCACGTAGTTGCTCTGGAGGTTCCTCCACGTGCCGAACCACACGATGATCAGGTGCATGTTGCGATCTCGCGCCGCCTCGATCAGGCCGTCGATCATCGCGTATTCGTACTGGTCCTTGCGGGGCTCGAACGAGTTCCATTGCAGGATCGCCCCAACGGTATTCAGCCCCTGCCGCCGCCACTTGTCGAACAGGTCGCCGTAGTACGGCACGTCCGCCGGTTGGGCCACGGTCTCTTCCAGCGTCTCGCCGTAGCGGATCAGGCGAGGCTGGCCGCACACAACGATGTTCCCCTTCTCGGCTCGCGGCGTCGATCCGTCGGGCTTGGGGTACGGAGGGAAGGTGGTCTTGTCCACCTTGTCTGCCGGGAGGAACTTCACCGCGTCGGCATAGAGAGTGCCCTTTCCGTCGAGCGTGACCTTCATGTAGCCGTTGGTTCCCGAGGCGAAGCTGTAGTCACCCAGGTTGTTCCAGCCCGAATGCCCGTCGCCGGTATCTCGCTTCAGTGTATCGGTCTTGCCGTTGTGCCGAATCTCGATGGTCACCGCGCCGCGGGCGCCCCAGACGATGTGCCAGAGGTAGAGGCGGTATGTCCCGGCCTCCAGCTTCGGCGTCCACGTGGCCCAAGCCCCGGCGGAGGTCGTCTTACGCGCCTCGGTGTTGTCCATGCCGTAGGTGTAATAGCTGGCCCCGCCCTCCCGGTTCCTGCCGGCTCCCCAGGTGCCGCCTTCCGCGTATTCCGGGTCGCCGCTGTTGATGATGATCGACCCGTCGTAGGCGCTGGTGGCGGCGTGCGCCATCGTTGCCAAAGGCGCAGCGGCAAGCGACGCAGCCAGTACGACCCACGCACTCATCGTCGGAGTACTCATGGCGTTTCGTTCCCCTACAATCATGCATTCCTTCGCGGTGGCCATCGGATCGCTTGACACGCCTACTTCGCTGGCGTTTCCTCACTTCTCCAGGTTGCTGGGCGCGCCGCCAGCGTCCGGCGCCTCGGAACCGAACATCTCGAAGTGGGCAAATCGGTTGTACTCGTAGGTCTTCTTGCTGTCCCAGACCAGGAGCATCTGGTTGTACTGGCCGGGGTGCTCCAGGAGGAACCCCTTGCATGGGTTGGGATCCTTGTTCCAGGACTTCTGGAGGGTCCACCCCTGGCCGGTGAGGTCCTTGATGGTGCTGCCCTTCAGCGTGCTGGGATCCAACTTGCCATTGGCGGTGTAGAACTCGGCTTCAGAGTCCCCGGCAAGAAGCACCTCTTCGCGCCCCTTCGGCATGGGGTAGCAGCCGATCAAACCGTAGTTCATCGGATACGCCTTGTCCAGGTCGAACCGCAGGTACACCCGCTTGCCGGCCTCTGAACCTTCCCCCCAACAGCCGTCATGCGCGCTTGCCATCTCAGAAATGAAGAGGCTGTGCGGACGGGCCATGCCACCCCAGCTCTGTGTCCAGACAGCATTCTTCGTGGGACTTGGAATCTGTTCGATCTTCCCAGCGTACCAGAGATCACGGAGGAAACTGAACGCGCCGGTGTCCTTCCCGCCGAACGGCGGCAGGGGAACCTCGGGATCCGCATACACGAAGACCTCCGTGATTCTGCGGAGATTCCCAACTTGACCACCTTCCAGGCTCAGCCGAAGTTGGTTGACCTTGGCGGGCTTGAAGCATTTCAGGAAGTCGGTTTTCCTCGGCTTGCTCTTGAGGAGCTCGGTCCAGGTCTTGCCTCCATCGGCCGATCCCTCCAGTCTGACCGTTTCAGCCGCGTCATCACCTTCCCAATACTGGATCTTCAGAGACGAGACCGTCCGCAAGCCGGGCAGGATGTAGGTGATAATCTCCGGATCGGAGGCAATGTGGACTGTATAGGGTATGGCCGAGCCGTCAATCGTGCTTTCGACCGGGCCCCCGTACCAATCGGTGGAGAACTTGTAGTTACTCTCGACCGTCACCCGATTCTTCCCCGTCTTGACGTCCAACTCCCGCAGCACGTTCACGGTGCCCAGGACGCCATCCTTCACCAGAGCCGCTTCATGGTCCCGATGCCCCGACTCTTCGGCCAACGTCGGCAGGTTGCCCAGCGCCAACAGCAGAGCCATCGCGATGGCGGTCTTCATACCTTGGCTCCCTTCTACCTGGTGCCGATGCGGTACAGGTGGGTCTGGCCCCGGACGTACAGGCGCGTGCCCGAGAAGACCAGACTTGACGTGAACGGTTCCAGCGTGTTGCGCGCCACCTCCTGATACTCACGACCGGGCTTGATCACCACCGTCTCTCCCTCATTGCTGCTGGCATAGAGATAGGGACCGGCCAGGGCCACGCTGGAATAGCACTTGCCCTTGAACAGGGCCTGCCTGTAGACCGTCTTGCCGTCCACGGCGTCGAGGACCGTGAACCGGCCGTCGATCAAGGCGTAGAGGAGTCCGTCGGCATAGACGGGCGAGCCGACGCACCAGCCCTTGACCGCCTTCGCCTCCCAGAGCGTCTCGGCCACGACTTGGCCGTCGCTCGACGGCTTCAGCCGCACGGCCCCGCCGCCTTTCCCGACGAGGTACGCCGTGTCGCCCGGCGCGACGGGCGAGGAGCAGGTCTCCAGCGGCAGCCCCTCGGACGGCCAGATCTTCCGGGCCAGATCCTTCCCGTCGCTGACCCGGAAGATGTCCCCACACGCGGTCAGGACCGCGTCGGTCGTGCCAACGCGCACACGCACAGGGGAGGCAAAGTGGACCCCGGCTTCCGCCTCCCAAAGGGTCTTGCCGGTAGCGGGGTCCAGGGCGGTCAACTTCAGGAGGTGAACCAGGAGCCGGCCCCCGGCCAGAAGAGGCGATTCCGGGACGCCGTACAGGCGAGGTTCCGAGTACTGGGACGGCTGCGTCTCGAGCCTTCGCGCCCACCGCCGGTGCCCTTCCAGATCGTAACAGGCGACGATTCCGGTCCCGAAGGCCACGTAGACCTGCTTGCCGTCGCTCGTCGGTGTCGGGGACGCATAGCCGGTATCGTCGCTGGTCTTCGGCGGCACGTAGGAAGCCAGCGCCTTGAGGGCTTCGGCGGCCTCCTTGCCCTCGCCTTCCAGCTTGGCCAGCCTCGCCTTCAAGGCGGCGTCGTCCGGCGTCTTGCCGAGGGCTTCGGAGACCTCGGCCTGGGCTGTCTCCAACTCTTTCGCCTTGCGGCGCAGACCGTCCGCCTTGGCCTGATCCGCCAGGGCCTGTTGGCGTGCGTTCTCCGGCGCCGCGTCGGCGTACGTGGTGCTGCCCGACCACAGGATCGCGCCGTCCTTCGCGGAGACGCACAGGACCGTGGACGGCTCGCTGCAAATGAAGATCCGGTCCCCCACAAGGATCGGCGATGCATTCGACTTGCCCGGCAGCGGCGTCTTCCAGATGACGTTCTCCGTCGCCGACCACTTCACGGGCGGATTGGCGTCCGGGTAGACGCCCGTGCCGTCCCCGCGCCAGCCCACGGACGTCTCCGCTGCGGCAAGGCCGGTGCACCCGACCGCGACCCACACGAACCCCATCACATTGAGTCCGCGCATGATGTCTCCTCACTTCGGCGGATTCTTGGGCGCGCCACCGGCGTCCGGCGCCTCGGAACCGAAGACCTCCAGATGACACCAGCGGTCGTTCTCGTACGCTTTGAAGCCGTCCCAGACCACCAGCATCTGGTTGAACTTGCCGGGGTGCGCGAATAGGAAGTCCTTGCGAACGTTGGGGTCCTTGTCCCAGGCCTTCTGGAGGATCCAGCCCTGGCCGGTAAGATCCTTGATGCTGCTGCCCGGAAGCGTGCCCGGATCCAGGTTGCCCTTGGCCGTGTAGAACTCTGCCGGGTGGAGTCCAAGCCCGTTCCTGGTTGGGTCCATGTTAGTACCGGCCGGCATGTAGATCGCGCCGAAGTTCATCGGGCAGGCTTCGTCAAGGTCGAACCGCAGGCAGAGCCGCTTGCCTTTCGTCACGGCGTCCCCGAAACCGCCGGTGTGCTGGTTAGGCAAGCGGGCCTTGAACAGAACCGACTCCGGGAATCGTGCTTGGCCCAAGACGGCCGCATTCGTTGTTGTCCAAACGTTGTTCTCCGGGCTCCACACCAGCTTGAGCTTGTCCGCATACCAGAGCACCCGATGGAAACTGAAGGCGCCGCTGTCGGCACCGCCAAACAGAGGGAGGGGAGCTTCGGGATCGGCGTAGACGGCGACCTCCTTGGTTCTGCGTGAGCCGCCCTCCTGGGTCAGTCTCAACGCGTTGACCTTTACGGGCTTGAAGCACTTCAGCCCTTTGGCTCGAATATCGAATACCGGGAACCAGGTCTTGCCTGCGTCGGCTGATCCTTCCAGCCTGAGCCGTTCAGGCCCTTCATCATCGCCACGATAGGAAATCGCCAGCGACGACACGGTCCGCAGGCCGGGGAGCGTGTACGTGAGGACCAGTGGTTTCGCCGGGTCCACCTTCGGATCGAAGAAACCGCTGCTGCCGCCAATCGTGGCGTCGGGTTGCGTGTTGTTGTTGCCTTCGACGTTGCTCGTGACGGTTACCCGGTTGGTCCAGGTCTTGACGTCCAGCTCCCGCAGGACGTTTACGGTGCCCAGAAGGCCCTCGGTTACCAAGGTCATCTCACTTCTCGTGTAGTCTGCCTCACCATCCGTGCCGAGTCCCTGCCTGAAGGCGGAGAATTTGCCTTTCTGGACTGCTTTGGCAGCCTGTGGCTCGCCAGCCAACGCCGGTAGACTGCCCAGGGCGCACAGTAACGCCAATGTCAGAGCGGTCTTCATGCTTCGGCCCTCCATCTATTTCTCTCCGATGCACCACAGGAACTTGTGTGAACGAATATACATCCGGCTGCCCACAAAAAACGGCGGGCTCGTCATCTGGTCGTGATCTTCCTGCGTGAGCGAGGCGCCGAGTCCTCCCTTGGCCAGCGTATTGGTCGCGACCTCTTGGAACTCGCGGCCCGGCTTGAACACCCACATCTGCCCCGAATCGAACCCGCCATAGATGTACGGCCCGGCCTGGGCCATACAGGGATGAGGATCGGTGCCCTTGAAGACCGGGCGCGGCGGTGACTTATAGACCACCTGTCCCGTGGCCGCGTCAAACGCGACCACTTGAAACTGGTTCTTGCCGGCGTCAACTTTGTTGTAGATCAGCCCGTCGTGATAGACCGGCGACGAGTAGCTGCTGGGTCGCTCCTCGGTCTCCCACAGCTTCTCCACGACGAGCTTGCCATCCTCGGCCGGCTTGAGCCGGGCCGCCATCAACCGTCTGTCTCCCTTCTTGGTCAGGAATCTGGGCGGCCCCTCCCCGGACATGGACTCGTCCCACGCGGAATACACGACGTCCCCATGCACCACCGCCGTAAGCTGGCCGTTGCAGGTCGCCTCGTCCGCCATCAACTTGCCGTCCGACGCGCGGTACACCTTCCCATAGGGCATCACCACCAGCTCCGTTCCGCCGACCAGCGCCCGCACGGGCGAGCCGTAGCGCTCCTTGTGGTCCACCTCCCAGGCAGACTTCCCGGTGGCCGGATCCAGGCCGTACAGGCGGCCGCCCATGCAGATCACCAGCCGGCCCCCGGCCAGCAGTGGGTTGGCCGAGTATCCCGTCGCCGAGGTCGGTTTCGCGAGCATCCGCACCCACGTGCGCTTGCCCTCCAGGTCGTAGGCCGCCACCAGGCCCGTGCCGTACACCACGTACACCTGCTTCCCCTCGCTGGTCGGCGTCGGCATCGTGTATTCGAAGGTGAAGCCGAAATGCTCGCCCATCACCGGCGGCATGTCGAAATACTCGCACCTCAGGATGTCCTTCTTGAGGGACTCCTTGACGGCCTCCTTCTCCTTCTCGGTCGTGCCCGCGTTCACCTTGGCGATGATCGCGGCGGCCTCCGGATCATCCTCCGCCGCGGTATCGAAGAAGGTGACGGTGTCCGACCAGAGGATCTTCCCGTCCGCCGCCGAGATGCAGAGCAACGTCGACGGTTCGCTGCATGTGAAGACGCGGTCACCCACCACGATCGGCTGCGAATTGGACCGGCCCGGCATCGCCGTCTTCCAGACGACGTTCTCCGTTGCCGACCACTTCACGGGCGGATTCGCATCGGGGAAGTTCCCCGTTCCGTCCCCGCGAAAACCCATGCGGGCGTCGGCCCCAGCCGCCGAGGCCGCCGCGATTGCCGTACAGAGCATCACGACGACAGATACCACCACCCAGTTGCGTTCCATCACGCTCGCTGTCATTGCGGGCCACTCCTGTCTTGTCTTAGGGTTATTCACGCCGGTCGCGGCGTCCAGTGCCGCGCGTGCTATCGCCCCCACGCGAACTCGATCTCGTTTCCCCAGTGCTCTGTCCAGTCCGGGTGCAGGGAGAGACCATGCTTGACGACGCTCCGCCCCTGCGCAAGCTCCATCCACGTGCGGTCGTTGTCATTGACCCGGTACGTGAGCTTGATCGTGCGCCCTTCGTCCAGCGCCTTCTTGACCGCCGGGATCTCCGACCACGGGATGGCGCACTCGGTGATCCGCGTGTTGCCGTCGTAGGTGATGACCAGCTTGGCGTCCTTCACGGGCCCGTCGAAGGGCGACTTGAGCGAGTGGGGATAGAAATGCTTGTGCGGCATGCCGGGCGAGGCCATCCGCCAGACCTCCGTGCCGCCGCCGTACTGGGGTGCCACGAGGTTCAGCGCATACTCATAGTCCGTGTCCAGGCTGTTGAAGGTGACGTACTTCGGCATCGTGCCGGGGAGCGTCTCGAGGCTTCCCTTCTCGGCCGCCGGCAGCACGTTGAAGCCGATCTGCAGGTTGTCCTTCGGCGGCGTGGTGCCGTCGGGCAGGTCGGGGCTCTTCCGGTACGAGAATCGCCGCACGCCCTCGGGCCACTTGAGCGGCGTCTTCTCCTTCCCTTTGTAGCAGACCTCCGGGTAGAAGCTCTCGTCCTCGTTGCGGGTCTCGAAGCGGACCGTGCCCGGGTCCCGTGTGCGGTCGGCCGCCTTCACGGCCAGGTAGAAGAAGTCCTTGTCATAGGCAAGGTAGCCGACCGAGTAGCCGCTCTTGGCGGAGGTGTCGAACGGCTTGAACGGCCACCAGGCGGCCTCCGTCATCGAAGGCAGGAACCGGCCGCTCGCGCTCAGCGGTTGTGGCAAGACGTCCTTCCAGTCGTCCAGCTTGCCGTCCACGGTGATGGTCCGCCGCGCGATGATGTTGCAGTGCATCACCTCCTCGTGCACGGCCACGCCGTCGCTCCCGGCGTGGAACACAAGGCCCAGAGGGTAACTGTTGTCCGGCGCCGGGTCGCCGCCCACGATCTTCGCGCTGACCACCTGGGTCTCGTGCGGGCGGAAGGAGAGTCTTTCGGGGGCGTCGAGCCGCAGGCGCCCGAGCGTCAGTTTCAGCGTGCCGCTCACCGGCCGGTTCAGGATGTTCGTGAGCCGCAGGCGCAGAACCGCGCCCTCGGTGACCGGCGCGAGCATGTCAAGGCACACCGTCTCCAGCGGCTCATAGCCACGGATGTCCGCGGTCTCGATGGCCTGCCGGAGCGCATCGAAGGAGCCGGGCTTCCCGTCGGCTCGCAGGAAGAAGCCCCGGTGGTCCAGGGGCACGACAATCTTCCCGCCCTTCGACAGGACCGGGTTGCCGTAGAAGTCGTACAGGAAGAGGCGCGGCGCCC
>JAPLML010000644.1 GCA_026387055.1 Planctomycetota bacterium
GGTACCGGTCCGCCGCGGCATGAGGGGGGCGGACCGGCTGATCCTCCGCGGCGGACGACAGACCGTCCGCTTCTTCAACCGCCGGACGCTGCGGTACGTGGAACTCGTGGCCCGCACCGGCGAAGGCGACCTGAAGGTCCATCGCCTCGGCGTCTACGCGACGGGGGCCGAGCCGCCCGTGCTGCCGCAGGCCGCCGACGCCAACCTCGCGGCCGCCATGACGCTCATCGGGCTGACCGTGCGCTGCTGCCTCCAGCACACGCTCGAGGGCAGCCCCGCCCGCGAGGCCGAGCAGAGCATCCCGGCGGCGTACTTCCTGGCCCAGGCCGAGCGGACCTTCTACGGCCGCACCCTCCTCGGCGAGCGGGCCCTCCGCGCCTTCGCCGAGGACCAGCACGAGGACGGCTTCTTCCGCAGCGTCGTCCCCGCCGGCACCGTGCACACCGTCCCCGACTGGAACCTCCTGTGGATCATCTGGCTGGCCGAGCACGTCGCGTGGACGGGCAACAAGAAGCTCGCCGCCGAACTCCTGCCGGTGGCCGAGAAGTGCCTCGACTGGACGGCCCAGTTCCACGACACGAGCGGCCTCCTGGAGAACAAGGGGGACCGCCGGCCGTGGTGGCTCTTCGTGGACCTCTCGCCCATCGACAAGCGCGGCGAGGTCACCGCATGGCAGGCGCTCTACGCGAGGGCCCTGCGTGCCGCCGCCTACGTGGCCGACGCCGCAGGCAGCGAGGAAACCGCCGAGCACAGCCTCGCGGAGGCCAAGGCCGTCGCCAAACGCGCCGGCGAGCGGCTCTGGGACAACGCGCGCGGCCTCTTTGTCGATACGCGCCTCTTCGAGCACCTGTCCTCCGGCGCCTCGCCCGCGAGCAACTACTACGCCTTGTACGGCGGCCTGGCCACCGACGAGCAGGCCGAGAGGGTCCTCGCGAACCTCTGGAAAGGCACGAGCGCCGAGTCGGCCGATTGGGGCCCGCGCGAGAACCCGTACGTCAAGTACTTCGCCCTCGAGGCGCTGCTGGAGCGCGGCCAAGCCGCGCGGGCCCTGGCGATGATCCGCTCGTACTGGGGCGCGATGGCCAAGGCGGGCCTGGCAACCGTGCCCGAGATCTTCCCCCTGCCGAAGGAGGGCAATGGCAACGGGCGGGACGGCCACGTCGAGGGACCGTACGGCCGGCAGCCGCCGCCGGTCCTCTGCCACGGCTGGGGCGTGCACCCGGCGGCCCTCGTGGCCAAGTGGATCCTGGGCGTGCAGCCCGCGGGGCCCGGCTTCGACCCGCTGCTCCTGGCGCCGATGCCCGGCGACGTGACGAATCTGAGCGGACGCGCGTGGACGCCGAAGGGCCCCGTTGAGGTCGCCATCGGACGCAACAACCGCGGCCGCAAGATCCGCATCCTCGTTCCCGGCGAGATGCCCTACCGCCTCGACCGCCGCCACCTCTCGCCCGACGACAAGGTCGAAGTATCCGGCGGCAAGGCCGTCGCGGGGAAGTAGAGATCTCGGGTGGCATTGTCCGCCAGGCGATTATTTCCTTGCAGGAACCCCTCTGCGGACTAGCATATCAGGCTGGCCCAACCAGATACGGAGGAACCCCAAATGTCCAAGCGAGTGCTCAACGTTGGTCTCGTCGGAGGCGGCGGCGGCGCGTTCATCGTCAACCCGCACCAGAAGGCCATCCACATGGACGGCACCCGGCGGGTCGTCTGCGGGGCCCTGCACCAGGACCCCAAGATCGCCATGGACGAAGCCGCCAAGTGGCCGTACCCCATCAAGGGCTACCCCAGCTACGACGAGATGATCGCCGACCAGGCCAGGAAGCCCATCGGCGAGCGCGTGGACTACGTGACCATCGTGACGCCGAACTTCGTCCACTTCGACCCCGCCATGAAGCTCATCAAGGCCGGCATCCCGGTCTTCTGCGAGAAGCCCCTCACAATCACCGCCAAGCAGGCCGTGGCGCTCGAGAAGGCGGTCGCCAAGGCGAAGGTCCCGTTCGGCATCGCCCACACGTACATCGGCCACTGGTCGAGTTGGGTGGCGCGGTGGATCGTGACCAGCGGCAAGCTCGGCGCCGTCCGCTGGGTCGACGCCTACTACCTCCAGGGCTGGCTGGCCACGCGCCTGGAGACCACCGGCCAGATGCAGGCCTCGTGGCGCACCAACCCCAAGATGGCCGGCGCGAGCTGCTGCGGC
>JAPLML010000593.1 GCA_026387055.1 Planctomycetota bacterium
ACGCGGTACTGGCCCCGCAAGAAGAACGATCATCCGCCCGGACCTCCGAAACTCCACAGGCTGACGCGGTGCGAAAGAACCCAGATAAACGCGAGCCTAAACCACAATGCAATGGCACTTGGTTAACGGCGTTGGGTGGCACGGCCACGCGCCGTTGCGTGGCCGTGCATGTTCATGTGGGGGAGCACGCACGGTCACGCAACGGCGCGTGACCGTGCCAGTCGCCGCGGCGACCTTGCCGCAAAATCTCAACACACCCACACCCAACATACCCGCGAAATCAAGTTTACAGTCCCCGCGCGAACTCGCTATCATGCGACCGGCGGCGATGAGACGCCTCGCCCACCAAGGGGAGCGCCCGAGTGGGCACGACCCCGGTTAGCCGTCCGCCGCGGCGGACGCGTTTTCCGGACCCTCGAAAGGAGACCCAAACGATGCGCGGCGCGAGAATTCTGGATGCGGGAAAGATCGAAACGCGGGACTATCCGGATCCCACGCCACAGGGCGAGGAGGTGGTGGTGCGGCTGGAGGCCGCGGCCGTCTGCGGCTCCGACCTTCACGGCCTCTACCAGACCCCCGGCGAGAAGAAGTGGATCCCCGGCCACGAGGGCGCAGGGGTCGTCGTCGCGGTCGACCGGCCGCGCGTCCTCAAGGTGGGCGACCGCGTCGCCACCTCGGCGGTCTTCTCGTGCGGCGTGTGCGACCTCTGCCGCGCGGGATACACCATCTACTGCCGACAGCCCCGGGGCACGTACGGCTTCGGCCTCGACGGGGTGCACGCCGAGTACGTGCGGATGTCGGAGCGGTCGCTCCTCCGCATGCCCGACTCTATGACCTTCGAGCAGGGGTGCCTGGTCCTCGACCCGGTGGGAACACCGTACCATATGTACAAACGCACGCAGACCACCTCCCTGCACGTCGTCGGCGTGTTCGGCGCCGGCCCGATGGGCCTCGGGACGGTGTGCGTCGGGGCCTTCCTGGGGGCGAAGGTCGTCGCGGTCGAGCCCGTCGCGTACCGGCGGGAGCTGGCGAAGAAGCTCGGCGCCGCCGAGGCGATCGACCCGGCCGCCGGCGACGTGGTCCGGCAGATCCGCGACCTGACGAACGGCTACGGCCTGGACCGCGCCGTGGAGTGCTCCGGCGAGGCCGAGCCGCTGGCCTGGGGCCTGGAGCTCGTCCGCCACTTCGGCCAGGTGGCCATCATCGGCGAGCGGCAGGAGTCCAGGATCAACCCGTCGAACCACTTCCTCCGCAAGGAGGTCACGATGTCGGGGTCGACGTGCTTCCCGCTCCAGGAGTTCGACGAGCTGGCGCGGATGTTCGAGCGGGGCCTGCGCGCCGCCCAGATGATCACCCATCGCTTCACCGTGGACCAGGCCGCCGAGGCCTACGCCACCTTCGCCACGAAGCAGACGGGCAAGGTCATCTTCGTGCCGAAGAAGTGAAGATCGTGACGGAGTGACAACCGCGCAGGGGGGCTCTGCACCTCCCGGTTGTCCTCATTCCTGCCACACGTCCGCCGTGCGGGCCTTGGCATCGGGCATCTTCGGCAGCGGGGCGCTCGGCACCGGCTCATACCAGAACGTCGCGCACGACCAGTCGTCCTGCACCTCGGCCAGGCCGTCCTTCCAGGCGATCTGCTGGATGGTGATGCGGCAGGATTTCCGCCACGCGATCGGGTCGGGCAGATGCCAGCGGTACATCGACACAAACTTCTTCTGGTTCAGGCTGCACCCGTTATAGAGGAACGGGAGCTGCTGGACGCCCCACGACAGGCCGACGTAGTCCTCGCTGCCGGTGCCGCAGATCGTCGGGAACTCCTTGTCGCCGTCCATGTAGACCTTGATCTCGCCCTCGCCCCACCAGTTCTCGTGCA
Source organism: Planctomycetota bacterium (assembly GCA_026387055.1). Lineage (GTDB taxonomy): Bacteria > Planctomycetota > Phycisphaerae > FEN-1346 > FEN-1346 > JAPLML01. The sequence goes on from JAPLML010000593.1 coordinate 1,877, forward strand.
AGGCCCGGATGCCGATGACCGAGCCGATGAAGCGGCCCCTCTGCGTCCGCTCCGGCAGGAGCTCGAAGTCCTTCTTGAGCGTGGTCGGGTTCTCGCGGCAGAAGCATACGTGCAGCCGCCCCACGTCGGCCGGGTGCTGGTCGCCGACCGTGTAATCGATCTGGTAGAAGAGCGGCATGGGCTCCGTGCCCTCGTTCGTGAAGGTCAGGCGGGCCCGCTTGGCGAACGGCATCGGCAGCCAGAGGTTCATGCCCGCGCTCGCCCCCACGGAGTGGACCGCCGAGTGGTACGGCATGACCTTGCCGTGCGCGAAGCCGACGAAGTCGCCGATGGGGCACTCGAGGCTCGGGTGCTCCTGGCCGTCCCACCACGCCCGGATGACCATGCTCCGCAAGGGCAGCGGCTTCGGTTGCGTCGTTATCCAGATATGGCGGATCGTGCCGGGGCCCTGGATGTCGCACAACTGGACGGTCTCGCCCGGCTTGACGTCGCGCATGGGGCTGCCCTTGCGGCCGGGGCCGAGGTTGCTGGCCGCCTTGCCGCCCTGCCCCGGTTCGCCCGTCGGGTTCTCGAACGAGATGGACCGCGACTCCAGGCCCGTGTCCAGCCGGTACGGCTGCGCGATGAGGTCCGCCGGCCCCCGCGACGACTGTGGCGCCGAGGCGCACCCCGCCGCCAGCATGATCACGGTAAACACGCCCAGCCAGACCAGCAGGATCGAGCAGGTGGAAGTCATCGGATTCTCCTTTGCGCTAAACGGCAACTGGCCCACGCGGTCGCCTCCGGCTCCCCGCTATTCATGAAAGGCTGCCGAATGTCAAGAGGCCTTCCCGATTTCGCCTCCGGCGCTTTTGGCCTTGGGGAACCCGCGTTCCCACAGCTTTTGCTCTCCTGACACGCACGGCGTCGTCGCGCAGCGTCGAC
>JAPLML010000638.1 GCA_026387055.1 Planctomycetota bacterium
CGCGAGAAGGGCGAGCCGGTGCCCGGCACGCTCCTCTGGATCGACGCGGCGCGCCTGGCCCTCGACAGCCCGCTCGGCGTCCTGACGCTCGCCCGCGAGGGCCTCGTCGGCTACAGCTTCCCGGGCGCGGCGCGGGCCGCCCCGGCGGGCGACAGCGACCGCGTAGGACTCGTGGACGGCAGCGTCCTCCTCGCCGCCGCGAGGCCCGTGGCCGGGGGCGTCCGGATCGAGCACCCGATCCTGGGAACGATGAAGCTCGGCGCGGGACTGATCCGTTACGTTCGCCGCGGCGACCCGCGGGTATCCGACCTCGTGGCCGGAGTGCCGAGAACCGTCGCCACATCCGGGGTTTTCGAGAAGGCGGCCGCCGCCGGCCTGGTTCCTGTCTCGTATCAGAGCGATCTCGGGGCGGAACGGACCCGGCATCTGGCCGCCGAGCGGTTGACGCCGAAGACGACTATCAAGTACGACCTCCGTCCGGAGACGGGCAAGCGGCGGCGGCTCACCGGCCGGGCAAGCCCCATCGAGGGCGCGCGGGGCGACGCCGTGCTCAGGATCAGCGCCGGCGGCAGGACGGTCTTCGAGCAGACCTTCGCCCCCGGCGCCGCGACCGTGCCCCTGGCGATTGACCTGCCCGAGGCGAAGGACCTGCGGCTGGAGGTCGATTTCGGCCCCCGCATCGCCTACCCTTGCGGCGTGCTGCTGGAGGACCCGCTGCTGATTACGGCGCCATAGGTGTAGGGTGCGTGCTCGGCACACACCGGACGTCGCCGTGGGCATCGCGAAACAGGGGTGGGTGCACAGCACCCGTACGTGTTTAGCGTGATACGAGATTGCCGGGTGGCACGGCCACGCGCCGTTGCGTGGCCGTGCACGGTCACATGGGGAAGCAAGCACGGTCACGCAACGGCGCGTGACCGTGCCACCCACGCCAAACACGTACCAGCACCCACCCTACGTGGGCTTGATCGTATCGGGGAATTAGGCATTAGTCATTAGACATTAGTCATTGTGTGAACAATGGGCTTCCTGAATCCATGGCTGCTCGTGGGGCTGGCCGGCGTCGCCGTGCCGGTCCTCATCCACCTGCTGAACCGCTTTCGGCGGCGCAGGATCGACTGGGCCGCCATGGAACTGCTGCGCCGGGCGCTGGTGATCCGCTCGCGGCGGATCCGGCTCGAAGACCTGCTGCTCTTGGCGCTCAGGTGCCTGGCCGTGGCCCTGATCGCCCTGGCGATGGCGCGGCCGACCTTGACGGCGGCCGGGGCGAAGTGGTTCGGCGCCCAGGAACAGGTCGGGGCGGTCATCGCCCTCGACGCCTCCTTCAGCATGGCGTGCCGGCCGGGCGTCGGCAGCCGCTTCGACCGCGCCGTCCAGATCGTCCGGGACCTCAAGGCCGCGCTGAATCCCGGCGACCCGGTGAGCCTGCTGGTGATGGGCAACCGCCCGCGCGTCCTTCTGCGAAGCACCGGCTACGACGCGCGGCGCCTGGAGAAGGTCCTCAAGGAGACCTCGCCCCTGGCCGAACCGCTGAACCTGGAGCCATCCCTCGATATGATCGCGACGCTGGTGCAGGAGACCAAGGCGCCCGTGCGCGAGGTTTACCTCGTGACCGACGCCCAGGCGGTCACGTGGGCGAACCTCTCGGAGAAGGCCCGGCGGGGCCTGCGCCGGATCGGCGCCGACGCGCGGATCTTCGTCCTGCCCACCGCCCCCGACAGCGGCGAGAACCTCGCGGTGACCGGCCTCGCGCTCACCTCCGGGTCGCTGCGGCGCGGAACGACCGCCCGCCTCGTGGCGGACGTGCGGAACTTCGGCCGCGCGCCGCAGGACCGCGTCGTCGTCACGCTTTTCGCGGGCGACAAGGCCGTGGACCAGCGGATCGTGGACCGCCTCGCCCCCGGCGAAGCGAGCGCCGTGCCCCTGTTCGTCCGCTTCGACGAGCCCGGCTTCGTGCGCCTGGCGGCCCGCATCGGCCAGGACGCCCTGGACGTCGACAACGTCCGCTACGCCGTCGCCCGCGTGCGGGACAAGGTCCGCGTCCTCGTGGTCGACGGCGACCCGTCGGACCGGCCGTACCGCAACGAGACGGACTACCTTGTCACGGCCCTCGTGCCCAAGATGCTCGGCGCCGCCAAGTCGTCGCTCGTGGTCGAGGCCGTGCCGTGGATGGAGCTTCAGTCGCGGAAGCTCGGCGACTACCAGGTCGTCGTCCTGGCGAACGTGCCCGACGTGCGGCAGGCGCAGGTCGAGGACCTGTATCACTTCGTCCGCGACGGCGGGGGCCTGCTCATCACGCTCGGCGACAAGACGAACCCCGCGCTCGTCACGGCGCGGATGCGCCACGGCAACCTGTCGCTTCTGCCCGGCGAGGTGCAGGACCCGGCGGCCGCCACGCCGGACGCCGCCGACGGCCGGTCGATGGCGATCGCCGACGCCGGCCACCCCCTGGCCCGGGCGCTCGGCGTGCTGCCGTCGGCCCTGCTGGCCGAGGCCCGCTTCCAGCGGTACTTCAAGCTCGCGCTGGCGCCCGACGCGCGGCCGATCCTGAAGATCGCCGGCTCGGACGCCCCGCTTCTGGCGGAGAAGCCCCTCGGCCGGGGCAAGGTGCTCCTCTTCACGAGCACCGCCGACCGGGCGTGGACCAACCTGCCGATCCACCCGGCGTATCCGATCCTCGCCAGCGAGATCGTGACGTACCTGACCACGCAGGCCTACGAGCGGCCGCTGGTGGTCGGCGAGCCGGTGATCGTGCCCCTGGCGTCCGACAGCGTCGAGACGAGCGTCGTCTTCCGCGAGCCCGGCGGCGGGACGCTCGCCGTCCAGGTGACCGAGCGCGACGGCCGGCGCGCAGCCGAATACGCGCAGGCCGACCAGCCCGGCTTCTACGAGATGAAGGCGGGCGAGAAAACGCCGCCCGTGGTCGTGGCCGTGAGCGTGGACCCGCGCGAGTCGGACGTCAAGGCCCTCGCGCCGGAAGGGCTGAAGACCGCGCTGGTGAACCTGCCCGTCCGCGTCCTGCCGGAGGGCGAGAACCTCACAAGCGCCATCCGCGAGAGCCGCGTAGGACGGGAGCTCTGGCGGGTACTTCTCCTCGCGGGCCTCGCCACCTTGGCACTCGAGGGATTCTTGGCGTGGCGGTTCTCCCGGCAGATGACCGCCGGCGACGCCGAGGCCGGCGACGGCGCTCGCGAATCGGCCGCCGCCGACCGCGACGCGGCGTAGCACCATTTAGGTTGAATGTAGGCCGTTCCTCCTGGAGCGTATAAGATACGCTCGGAGTTGAAGGTGGTACTTCAAGAACCCCTTTACGGAGGAACGGCCATGAGCAAGGGTAACAAGAAGTCGGCGAAGAGCAAGGGCGTGTT
>JAPLML010000141.1 GCA_026387055.1 Planctomycetota bacterium
GTGAGCCAGGTCGGTCCCTATCTGCCGTGGGCGGAGGATACTTGAGAGGGTGTCTCCCTAGTACGAGAGGACTCGGAGGCACGTGCCTAGGGTGTACCTGTTGTCACGCCAGTGGCATTGCAGGGTAGCCAAGCACGGAAAAGCTAAACGCTGAAAGCATCTAAGCGTGAAGCCCTCCTCAAGATGAGGTATCCAGGTCCGCAAGGACGAGAGGCCCCTGGTAGACTACCAGGTTGATAGGCCGGGCGTGTAAGGGGTGAAAGCCCTTGAGCTTACCGGTACTAATGGCCAATTACTTGACCACATTAATTCTTGGCTCTCGGCCAGCCGTCAGCGCAAGCGCGCGGCGGGCCGGGGCAGGAATGTCACGCTCAGGACGCCCCCAAAACCGGCGGCGGGTTCCTGCAAGCGCTTTGCCACTCTTCAAGTCAAAGACCGATCGCCTTGTCGTCGCGGCCTTTCGGCGGCGACGCATCGCTCTTTACAACCGAATATTGGGCGCCTTCTGAAATCTCCAATCTCGGATTTCAAATCTCATTTGAAATCGTGGATGCGAGACAGGGCGCCTCCGGATTTTCCGGTGGTCTTACGCGCGGGGCCACACCCGTTCCCATTCCGAACACGGCAGTTAAGCCCGCTGCGGCCGATGGTAGTCCTTCGGGGCGAGAGTAGGTGGCTGCCGGAGTTTTTCTTCGGGCCGGGCCTTCCTTCGGGAAGGCCCGGTTCATTTTCCGCGCGGATGTTGTCGCACGTAGGCCGCGGCAACGCCGCGGCAGCGTTGCTCCCCTCTCCCCTCGCGGGAGAGGGGCCAGGGATGAGGGGCCGGAGGGTCAGGGCCGCCGAGAAAGCACGCCGCGGCCTCCAGGGCATGTGGATGCTTGACGGCGGGGACGGCCTGCGTTAAGGTTCAGGCAAGGAGGTTTGGGATGATCGCCAAAGTGGCCATCGACCGCGACCAGATTGCCGCCTTCTGCCGTCGCCACCATATCCGCAGACTGTCCCTCTTTGGTTCGGTGCTCCGCGAGGATTTCCGCCCCGACAGCGACGTGGATGTCCTTGTGGAATTCGAGCCGGGGCACGTGCCGGGGCTGGCCTTCTTTGCCATGCAACGCGAGTTGGCAGAGATGTTGGGCCACTTTGTGGATCTAAACACGGCGCAGTGTCTCAGCCGCTACTACCGGGACGAGGTGCTCGCTGAGGCCGAGGTGGTCTATGACGCGGCATGACGCCAAGGTGTGTCTGAGGCACATGCTCGACCATGCGCGCGAGGCACTCGCGATGGTGCACGGCCGCCGACGCGAGGACCTGGATTCCGACCGCCAGCTCAACCTGTCACTCGTACGGCTTCTCGAGATTGTGGGGGAAGCGGCGTCAAGGATTCCCCCGGAAGACCGCGAACGTTTTCCACGTATACCGTGGCGCGACGTTGTGGATCTCCGAAATCGGCTCATTCACGGCTACGACATCGTGAACTTCGACATCTTGTGGGCCATTGTCCAGCAGGACTTGCCGCCGCTGGTGGCCGAGGTGGAGAGCATTCTCTCGCCGGACACCCTGGGTGCGTGAGTGTCTCGGTTGTCCGTGGTCACCATGCAGCGCTGCCTGAGGGGAACCGATGCCAAGGCTCATCTTGCTCCTGCTCGCAGTTCTGGCCGCCCTGAGCGCTGCCCCGTCGCGCGCTGCGGCGCGGACGCCCGACACCCTCCGCGCCGCCGTCCAGGACCTCGGCGCCACGTTCGGCGAGCGCTACGCCGGTGCGGCGGGATACCTTGCGAAGGTCGATAACCTCGAGCGACGCCTCAAGGACGCGCCCGCGGGCGAGAAGGCCGCGGTCCAGGCTGAGCTTGCCGCCCTCGCCCGCGAAGCCCTCCTGGCCAACCCTCTCGTGAGCGGCCAGCCCATCGTCTTCGTTGCCCGGCCGCAGTACGCGCCCGACCATCACAACACCGAGACGTTCTTCCAGACGAACGAGATCAACACCCGCGCCTTTCGCAAGAACGGGGCGCTGAAAACCCTCGACCTCCGCGCGGGCGGCAAGGTGACGACGCTCGTAGAGGCCCGCGAGGGCATGGTCCGCGACCCGGAGGTGAGTTTCGACGGCCGCCGCATCCTCTTCTCCATGCGCAGGAGCATCGACGACAACTACCACCTCTACGAGGTGGGCGCCGACGGCTCGGACCTGCGGCAACTCACCTTCGGCCCCGACCTGGCGGACATCGACCCGCTGTATCTGCCCGACGGCCGGATCGTCTTTACGTCCACGCGCGAGCCGAAGTACTGCGGGTGCAACCGCCACATCATGGGCAACCTCTTCCGCATGGACGCCGACGGCGCCAACCCGCACCAGATCGGCAAGAGCACCCTCCACGAGGGTCACGGCTCGCTCCTGCCCGACGGCCGCATCCTCTACGACCGCTGGGAGTACGTCGACCGCAACTTCGGCGACGCCCAGGGCCTCTGGACCTGCAACCCCGACGGCACGAACCACGCCCTCTACTGGGGCAACAACACGCGCTGCCCCGGCGGCGTGATCGACGCGCAGCCGGTTCCCGGCGCGGGCGGCGACCAGGCCATCACGCTGTTCGTCGCCTGCCACGACCGGCCGTGGGGGGCGCTGGCGATCGTCGACCGGCGCCTCGGCGTGGACGGGCGGCCGCCGGTCCTTCGCACCTGGCCGCCCGCCACCGTCGACTGGGTGATGAAGGGCGACCTTGACACCTACGGCCGCACGAACCCCAAGTACGAGGACCCGCGGCCCCTGAGTGCGAAGTACTTCCTCTGCTCGCGCCAGACCGGGAAGGGCGAGGAGATGGGCCTCTACCTCCTCGACGTCTTCGGCAATGAAGTCCTCGTCCACGCCGAGCCGCCGGGCTGCTACGACCCCATGCCGCTCGCGGCCCGCGCCGCTGCCCCCGTGATTCCCGACCGCATCAACCTCGAGCGCCGCGAAGGCACCTTCTACGTCTACAACGTCTACCTTGGCACTGGCATGGAGCGCGTGAAGCCCGGCGCGGTGAAGTCCCTGCGGGTCGTCGAGGTGGTCGAGAAGCGGTTCTGGACCCACACGGAGTGGAGTGGGCAGGGCGTCGAATGCCCCGGCGTGAACTGGCACGACTTCAACGCCAAGCGCATCCTGGGCACGGCGCCGGTGGAGGCCGACGGCTCGGCGTACTTCGAGGTCCCGGCGGACCGCTTCGTCTATTTTCAGCTTCTCGATGAGAGCGGGATGATGATCCAGTCGATGCGCAGCGGCACGATGCTGCGGCCCGGCGAGACCGCCGGCTGCGTCGGCTGCCACGACTACCGCCTGTCGGTGGTGCCGACGGGCGGCCGCGAGGCCCTCCGCCGCCCGCCGCGTCCGCTCGATCCGTGGCACGGCCCGCCGCGGATGTTCTCCTACACCGAGGAGGTGCAGCCGGTCTTCGACAAGAGTTGCATGCCTTGTCACGATTTCGGCGGGAAGGCCGCCGCCAAGTTCGTCCTGGCAGGCGACCGCGGCCTCGCGTTCAACATGTCGTACCACGAGCTCTGGACCAAGCCGTACCTGAAGGTCGTGGGGGCGGGTCCCGCCGAAGTGCAGCCGCCGTACTCGTGGGGCGCGCACGCCAGCCCGTTCATCAAGTACATTCTCGCGGGCAGCACGCGCGCCAGACTCAGTAACGAGGGTTTCGACCGCCTCGTCACATGGATCGATCTGAATGCCCCCTACTACCCGGCCTACTCGAGCGTCTACCCCGACAATCTCTACGGCCGAAGCCCGCTCGACAACGCCGAGCTCAAGCGACTGCGCGAACTGACTGGCGTCAAGATTGAGGGCCACGACGGCGACACGCAGGTGAACCTCACCCGCCCCGCGCTCAGCCGGTGCCTGGCTGGCCTCAAGGACAAGTCGGACCCGAAGTACGTCGAGGCCCTGGCCATCATCGAGGCGGGCAAGAAGATGCTCGCCGAGCGCCCGCGCGAAGACATGCCTGGCTGGACGCTCGACGGCAAGGATGCTGCACGCGAGGCCCGCTATCAGGAGCGCGCCCGCATTGAATCCCAGGTTCGCCAGGCGATCCTCAAGGGCGAGAAGGTTTACCCCTACAGGCCCGCCGAGCCTGTCAAGCAGGCGGCGCGGTGAGTTTGCCCTGCAAGAGCCGGGCGGACAATCCCCACCCCATTTTCATGTTGCATCAACTATCCCCGATGCTATCCTGCGCCGTGGAGAAAGGGGCACGTCATGATCATCGCTCGCGCGATCATCCTTGTTGGCGTTCTTGGCTTCGCAGCATGGTGCTTCGGTGCGGAAGAGAATCCGATGGCCTCGTGGCATCCCTTCTGGTCGCGCGATACGAGCGCGGGACGCGCGGTCGTCGACAATGAAACGCCCGGGGGGCAGCCGCCCGTCATCCGCGTCGAGCACACCGGCACGCAGGACTGGAGCCTGACCCGCCAGGATCGCATCACGGTCCAGCCGGGCGACATCTTCAGGCTCGCGTGCCGCGTGAAGGTCCAGGGCTCAGGCAGCACCACGCTCTGCGCTACGACGCACGATGCCGGCGGCAAGGTTGTCGAGTGGGTCCACGGCGGCCGTACGGCGCGGTCATGCGACGGCTGGCAGACGTTCGAGTCGCGGTTCGTCATCCCCGACAACGTGGCGGCGATCGTGCCGCGCGTCATCGGCAATGGCCAGGCTACCGTGTGGCTCGACGGCTTCGCCGTCTCGAAGGAGGGCAACGTGAATGCCATGCGCGGCGCGAATCTCCCCGCAGAGCTCTCCATCGCCAACAAGGCCCTTTCCGTGACGCTCTCCACGGCCGACGCCACGCTCGCCGTTCTCGACAAGCGGACGGGCCAGGCGTGGCGCCAGCAGCGGCTCCGGCAAGACCTCGTCCTCACCGGCGCGAAGGCGGCGGCGCAGCGGATCGAGATGGCATGGATGCACGTGGCCTCGGGCCTAGAGGGCAGGGGCGCGATTGCCCTCGACGGCGACTTGCCCGAGGTCGCGGTCGCCCTCTCGGCCGCAGGCGACCTCGCGGCGCCCCTCGCCTTTCCTCACCCGTTCACCGCCGAGCCGCCGGCGTACCTCGTGGTGCCGATGAACGAGGGCATCTCGTACCCGGTGGACGATGCGACGATCCGGCCCATGCACCTCGTGGCCTACGGCGGGCACGGCATCTCGATGGCGTTCTGGGGCGTGACCGACGGCCGGGCGGGCCAGATGGCGATCCTCGAGACGCCCGACGACGCCTCGATCCGCATCGCCCGCGCCGGCGGACGCCTCGTCATCGCGCCCGAATGGGAGTCGCAGAAGGGTCGGTTCGGCTACGAGCGCCGCCTCCGGTATGTCTTCTTGAGCGACGGCGGCCACGTGGCCATGTGCAAGCGTTACCGCGAGTACGCCAGGAAGACGGGCCTCCTCAAGACCCTCGCCGAGAAGCGCGAGGAGATTCCGGCGGTCGACCTGCTCATCGGGGCGGTGAACGTCTGGTGCTGGGACAAGGACGCCCCGGCGATCGTGCGCGAGATGCAGGCCGCCGGCATCGAGCGGATCCTCTGGTCGAACGCCCAGTCGGCCGAGAACCTGCGGGCACTGAACGCGATGCCGGGCGTTCTGACGAGCCGCTACGACATCTATCAAGATGTGATGAACCCGGAGAACTTCAAGCTCCTTCGCGGCACCCACCCGGACTGGACCACCGAGGCGTGGCCTAAGGACCTGATGATCGGCGCGGGCGGCGACTGGGTCCGCGGCTGGGAAGTCGGGGCGAAGGACGGCACGCGCATCCCCTGCGGCGTCCTGTGCGATAAGCAGGCCCCGCCGTACGCCGAGCGGCGGATTCCCGCCGACCTGAAGGACCATCCGTACCGCTGCCGGTTCATCGACACCACGACCGCCTCGCCGTGGCGCGAGTGCTCCAGCCCCGAGCACCCGATGACGCGGTCCGAGAGCCGCCGCTACACGATGGACCTCCTGGCCCTCGTGTCCGGCAAGTTCAAGCGGGTGA
>JAPLML010000262.1 GCA_026387055.1 Planctomycetota bacterium
CGGCACGACGCTGGTGGATACGCTGACGGGCGCGGACAGGAACACAGTCTGGACCATCGGCGCGACCGGCCGCGGCTGGGTCAACGCCGAGTTGGAATTCGTGTCCTTCGAGCAGTTCACGGGCGGGGCGGGCGATGATTCGTTCGTCCTGGCCGACGGGGCCCGCGCCGATTCCGTCAGCGGCGGCCTCGGGCACGACGCGCTCGACCTGTCGGCGTGGCAGGCGCCGACCCAGTGGTCGGTCACCGCCGACAATGCCGGCGAGGTTGTCTCCGGCTCGCGCCGGATCGTCTTCTCGAACGTCGAGGATATCCACGGCGGCGCGGCCGACGACCGGTTCATCCTGGGCAACCACAACCTGGTGGAAGCGATCTACGGCCACGGCGGCGTGGATTACCTGGACATGTCGGCCTTCACCGACCTCCTGATCTGGAGCAAGCCGTCCGGCACCGGCCAGGTGGAGGCGGTGGGGCAGGGCGTGATGCAGTTCAGTTCGATCGAGGACGTCAAGAGCAGCGTCGCCCGCATCATACTGGACAACTTCATCGACCTGACGGCCACGGTGGCGCTGGACCCGATGTGGGCGTCCATCGTGCCAGGCGAGAAGGGCGCCGTGGACGTGGCCGTTACGAACCAGGGCAACATGCGGGCAACCGGCAAGTTCGCCATCACCCTGTACCTGTCGCACGACAAGACGCTCGACGCCTCCGACAAGGTCCTGGCCCGGATGACGAACCTGACGCTCAACCTGGCGGCCGGGCAAGTCGGGCATTACACGGCCAAGCCGGTGGTGCCTGCCGATGCCGGCGTCAACACCTACTACGTCCTGGCCGACGTCGATAGCGCGAGCGCCTTGCCTGAATCCAACGAGCAGAACAACGTGGGCGTCTCCGGCAGCATCGCCCACCTGGTGTGGGAATTCGGCAACCTCTCGAGCGGGCGCTCCAAGCCGTCCCTGACGGTGCTGGATGTCAACGGCACGCCCGTGACCTTCACCTGCACCGACGGCAAGGGCACGATCCTGGGTGACGGCACGTTCGCCGAAGTCACGGTCCTGCCGGGCCTGAAGAAGAGCGTCCCGATCACCATCAAGTATCCTGCCAAGGCGCAGGCCCCGACGATCCGCAACCTGACGATGCTCGGCGCGATGCCGTCGCTCGGCGCCGCCGGCGTCAACTTTACCGGCACCATCCGGGCGTTCGGCGCCGTAGGCAGCATCACGATCGGCGACCTGACCGGCGGGTCGATCGAGATCGAGGCCGGCCCGGGCATCACGCTTAAGCTGGGGGCGCTGAGGGATGCCGGCATCCGCTCGACCGTGGCCCTCGGCCAGGTCACCATGACCGAGTGGCTGAACACGGACGGCGCCGCCGACCTCCTGTCAGCCCCGGCCGTCAGCAACCTCACGACCACCAAGGGCGGGTTCCAGGCCGATCTGCGTCTGAGCGGCCTGGGTAGCGGAATGGCGCTGGGCAGGGCCAGGATCGCCGGCGACCTGAGCGGCGCCCACTGGGACATCACCGGCAAGGCCGGTCCCATCACCGTGGTGGGCGCGATGCGGAACTCGACCCTCCGCGCGACGACGTCGCTTGGCGCGATGGTGCTGGGAGCGATGCTCGATAGCGACATCCTGGTGGGTGTCGACCCGACCGCCGGCCGCCACGCCGCCAGGCTCCTGGACTTCATCAGCGTGGACGGCGACATCAGTTCGCTGAGGATCACCGGTACCTCCCGCGCCCCGACGGCGGAGAGGTTCTTCGTCAACAGCAACCTGTCGGCCGGCAGGATCGGCAGCGTCCTGATCGCCAACGCCGAGACGGTCAACGCGACGGAGTTCGGGCTGTACGCGGCGGCGCGTAAGATCGTGTCGCTGGGGGCGGTGGAGCTGAGGAGCATGGCTCAGAGGATTCCGGTCAGACTGCTCTCATGGAAGGCGTCGAGCCGGGACCTGGAACACCGCGTAGACGACCTGGTCTTCCGCGTATGGAGCAGTTGAGAATAGGGAGAAACGCCAATGCGTCCGCCAAACATCGGAGCCAGCGCGGCGCGGGCCGGAGGACGGCAGAGCAGCCATCCGTCGCCGGGCGAGGCAGTGTTCGAGCCGCTCGAAACCCGGCAACTGCTGAGCGTGTGGGTTGTCACGGGGGTGGACCAGGTTTTTCACGAAGGCGGCACCGCGGTCTTGCAGAGCATTCTTGGCACGTCCGACCCGGACGTTATCGTGTTCGCCGACGACACGGCCCGGCTGACGGGGGGGATCGACGGCGGCGGCGGCGAGGACACCGTGATTTATGCCGCGACGGCGGCCGGCGAGTATCTGCCGGGCGGCACCGCAGGTTACACAGTCCCTGTGGCGATCAACCTCCAGACGGGTGAGGCCACGGGGGCT
>JAPLML010000293.1 GCA_026387055.1 Planctomycetota bacterium
CGCAAGTCTACCCGTGATCAAAATGTCCTCAAGCCTTACTGCTGACCGCCACAAGGAAGAACGGCCACCATAGTCACGGGATGGCAAGCAACCCGTGGCACATGAGAGAAGGCCGCGCCTGACATATGCGGCGCCACACGCGACTTGAGGGGCGCCGTCAGGGCGCCGGCGAGGCGACCCCAAACAGGAGCGCCTCCCAGGGCTTCCACTTGGCGCGGATGGCGGCGCCGTCGGGCAGCCGCTCGCCCGTGCGCAGGTTCCGGACGTTCGTGACAGGTCTGGCGAGTGCGATCTCGACGTCGAGGGGATCGCCGAACATGCCCTGTAGCACCCCGGCATCGTCGGTCGATGCATTCCGCGGGGGGTTCCGAACCAGCGCCAGGACTGTCGTATCGCCCGTGCGCCAGTAGAGCGTCTCGGCCAACGGCACCGGTTGGCCACTCGAACGGACCTTCGCCCGAGGCCTTAGGCCGCTTTCCTCCGCAAGGCCCGCCGCCCGCGTCCGCCACTCCTCGCCGAGCGGGCCGAGGCGCTGGCCGAGGTCGTTGTACGCCACGGGCGTCAGGTTCAGGTACACCGCCCGACCGCGTCCCACCTTGTTCGTGATGACCATATCGGCCCCTTCGACCGTGGCGGTTGCTTTCGCCAGGTCGCCAGGGCCAGGGGATCCGGGCATCCTGGGGGCCAGCGGCCGCACGGTTGTGCCTCGCTCGTAGATGACCGCGCCCTTGTGGCGCAGCGCCCCGCCGTATCTCAGGCGCTGCATGAAAGGCTTGCTGTAGAGTTCGCCGTCGATTTCCGTGACGTTGCCCCCGCCGAGGTACCCCTTCGACTCGTCGCGCTGGATGCCGAAGAGGTCGTCGAGCGCCCCGCCCTTCGGCCGCCCCTTGCCGTGCTCGTCGAGGACGCCCGTCAGGCAGTCGGCGATCACCGTGCCGCCCTGCTCCACGAACCGGCGGATGGCCGCCGCCTCGGCGTCGGACATGGCGATCGTGCGGTCGAGGATCAGGACGCGGTAGCGCTCCTTCTCGAGCGCGCCGGCCACCACATGGTCGCTCGTGACCACGTTGTACTGGTAGCCGCCGTCTTCGAGGATCTTCATCCAGGCCACCCGGTTGCGGGCGGCGGTCTGGTTGTCGTTATCCAGGCTTGAGGAGCGGTTGGGCCAGGAGCCGCCGTGCGGCACCACGTCCATCACCCAAGAGGCCTGGATGCTGGGATGCGAATAGTAGAGGGCGATGGGGTCGGCGTCGAAGCGGGTCTCGGGGTCGAGGATGAATTTCGATACGTCGCCCTGGACCTCGCGGAGGGTCTCGGCGTTCTCGGCGATGAACGGCGCAAGTCCGCCGCCCTTCCAGTGGAACCACGAGCCGCCGCGGTCCGGCCACGCAATCACGCCCCGGTTGCCGTGGACGAGGTAGTACCACAGGAACCACGCGTCGCGCTTGGCGTCGCCGGCCGAGAACCACGTCTGGACGTATGGCCGGCGCTCGGGCCACTTCCAGAGCGACCGCAGGATCTCGCACGTGCCGCCGATGTCGTAGGCCTCGATCCACTGGACGCTCCGGGAGATCTTCGCGTAGTCGTACCCGCCGTACGTCGCCGGCTGCTGGCCTCCCACGAAGCCGGCCGGCGCCGAAGGATCGAGCGTGTTCGTGAACCGCGCCAGGCCCGCGACGCAGTCGGAGAACTGGGTATCCATGTAGCTGCGCCAATCCATCCAGGGCGCCAGGTTCCACTTCGCGAAGGGCGGGGCCGTGTGGGCCGCGCGGATCGCCTCGAACGAGACCGGCCGGACCTCCGCGAAATCCTTGTGCGACGTGCCCCACTCGGCGTTCAGCCGCTCGACGGAGCCGTACACGCCCCGCAGCCACTCGCGGTAGCCCGCCACCGACGCGTCCGACCCGTCGACCTCGCACGGCGAGTTGAAGACGCCGAGGCTGACCTCGTCGTCGAAGGCGTAGGCGACCACCGGGCCGCCCTTCGTCACGGCCACGTTCTTGCGCAAGTGGTCCTTCATGATTTCGATCGTCTTCGGGTCGGCCAGGCTGTACGGGCGCGGCACGACCGATTTCTTACGCAGAACCGCCCCGCGGCCCGTCCGGTCCGTCAGGTGCAGGTACCCCTTGTCGGCCGCATGGTCGACGTAGTAGGGGAGGCCCTGCGCACGGGCGAACTCGACCGTCGCCGCATCGCCCGCCCCGCGGTCGATGTGGAACCCGCGGAAGCCCGCCTGCTTGTAGAGATCGAGGTCCTTGCGGGCATCGGTCTGGTATTGCCACACGAGGATCAGAAACCGGTCCCAGTCGGGCTTGGGCTTGATGAAGGGCACCTTCTCGGCCGTCGGAGGCGTCTCCGCCGCCAGGATCGCGGAACCCAGGAACACCAGGAGCATCGAGACGAGAATGAGCAGGCAACGCATGACGAGATCCTTGGAGCGGCAGCGCTCTTCAGCACTTGCGCGGCGGGTCTCCCGACCCGCCGCGCCAACCGGTGAAGCGGCCGGGTGGCATGGCCACAGCCTGCCCGCCGTGGCGGGCGCTGTTGCGTGGCCATGCTGCTCCCGCGCCAAGACGCATGGCCACGCAAAAGCGCGTGTACCTGTTTAGCATGCCCACTGCCGGGTGCCACGGGTTGCTGGCAACCCGTGTTCCAGGCATGGCACCAGACTCCGACAGCACGGCTTGCGAGCAAGCCGTGGCACCCTCCTGAGCACGCCAAACAGGTACACAGCGCGTGGCCATGCCACCCCGCGATAAACACGTGTGGGCACATTATACACGCTTCCACGGCGGAAGACCCTCTCATTCGGCGTCTCCCGCCGCTCCCGCGGCGGGCTCGAATGACCCCGAGGGGACCGACTCTCCTCATGCCCGAGACCCTCTTCCGCCGATACACTACGTTGAAAACTGCCGGGGTCCATGCAGCCCCGCGCCCCTTCAATGGAGGACTTCATGGCCGACCATTCCGCCAGTCCGAACGGTGAGTTGTTCACCCTTCCGCAGAAGAAGGACTACGCCGCCGAGATGAAGCGCCTGGAGGGCCTCGTCCGGAAGGCCCGCGGCGAGGGCAAGGAGATCGTGGTCGTCATGGGCGTCGGCTTCGTCGGGGCCGTCATGGCCGCCATCATCGCCGACACGGTCGACAAGAAAACCCGGAAGCCCTCGAAGTTCGTCATCGGCTGCCAGCGGCCCAGCACGCGCAGCTACTGGAAGATCCCGGTCCTGAACCGCGGCGAGTCGCCCGTCAAGGCCGAGGACCCCGAGGTCGACCCGATGATCGCCCGCTGCGTCCTCAAGAAGAAGACCCTCACCGCCACCTTCGCCAGCGACTGCCTGAAGCTGGCCGACGGCGTCGTCGTCGACGTGCAGTGCGACTACACGAAGCACTCCCTCGGGAACCTGCGGACCGGCGAGGCCGACATGGCCGCGCTCGAGGCCACGATGAAGGTCATCGGCGATCGGGTCCGGCCCGAGTGCCTCGTCCTGATCGAGACGACCGTGGCCCCCGGCACGACGGAGTTCGTGGCCTACCCGATCATGAAGAAGGCGTTTGCGGCGCGGGGCCTCGAGGCCCTGCCGCTCCTGGCCCACTCCTTCGAGCGCGTGATGCCCGGACGCGAGTACGTCAAGAGCATCCGCGACTTCTGGCGCGTGTGCTCCGGCTGCAACCCGGAGGCCCGCCGGCGCGTCGTCAAGTTCCTGACGGAGGTTCTCAACACCGACGAGTTCCCCCTGACCGTGATGGACCGGCCCATCGAGTCGGAGACCACGAAGATCGTCGAGAACTCGTACCGGGCCACGATCCTGGCGTTCCTCAACGAGTGGAGTCTGTTTGCCGAGCGCAACGGCGTGGACCTCATCAAGGTCATCGCGGCGATCAAGGTCCGGCCGACGCACTCGAACATGATCTTCCCCGGCCCGGGCATCGGCGGGTACTGCCTGCCGAAGGACGGCGGCCTGGGCTACTGGGCCTACAAGCACATCCTGGGCTTCGAGGACCAGGACACGCTCTTCAAGATCACGCCGACCGCCATCGACGTGAACGACACCCGCGGCCTCCATGCGGCGGAGCTCGTGCGCGACGCCCTGCGGAACATGGGCCGCTACATCGCCGGGGCGCGGGTGCTCCTGGCCGGGGCGAGCTACCGCGAGGACGTGGGCGACACACGGTACTCCGGCTCCGAGCTCGTGGTCCGCAAGCTCACCGAGCTGGGGGCCGAGATCCGCGTCCACGACCCGTACGTCGACCACTGGTACGAGCTGGAGAGCCAGGACACGTACCCCGCGCCCGGCCACTCGTGGCAGCGTTTCTTCCGCAACCAGGACGGGCTGGTGAACACGCGCGTCGAGAAGGACCTGAAGGCGAGCCTGAAGGGGGCCGAGGCGCTCATCCTGGCCGTCCGCCACAAGCCATACCTCGGCCTCTCGCCCGACGACGTGGTGAAGTGGGCGGGCGCGCCGCTCGCGGTGGTCGACTGTTTCGGCATCCTCTCGGACGACCAGATCCGCCGGTACTTCGAGCTGGGGTGCGAAGTCAAGGCCCTCGGCCGCGGGCACATTCAGCGCATCAAGGAGGAAGTCCGCGCGAAACGCAAGTAACCCGCCCTCGCCCGAGCCCGCCGCGGAAGCGGCGGGACACCCGGAGCCAATGGCGAATTGCGAATTGCGGGTTCAACAGAAACGGCAACGGCGCGCGTGACTGGCGAGCCGTTGCCGTTGTCGTTGCTGTTGCCGCTCAATCCGCAATTCGCAATCCGCAATTCGCAATTCTCATCGCTTCCTCCAGGGATCGATCCTTCTGAACGTCTCGAGCATGTACTGTTTCACCTCGGGCTCCGCCCCGATGGCGGCATGGTCGCCGTAATCGCCGAGGATGAACCCGCCGTAGGGCGTGCCCCAGCACTTCATGAGTTGCCGGGCCTCGGCCTCGATCTGTCGGCGGTTGCCGGCCGGCAGCGTCTTCTGGATGTCGCAGAGCGTCTCGAAGCAGAGGCGGCCCGCGAACCGCCGGCCCACCTCCTCGATCCCGTTGGTGCGCGGCTGCTGCATGTTGATGACGTCGCAACCGGCCTCGATCAGCGGCGCGAGGAACTTGTTGATCTTCCCGCACGAGTGCATCCATACGTGCCAGCCCGCGTCGTGGATGGCGGCGAAGAGCTTCCGGTAACGCGGCAGGAAGAACCGCCGGAAGAGGTCCGGTGACAGGTGCACGTCGAGCTCCGTCCCCCAGTCCTCGGTGAACGAGAGGCCCTGGATGCGGCTGCCGGCCAGTCGGCTCATCTGGCGAACCACCGCGAGGTCGAAGTCGAGAATGTGGTCCGCCAGCTCCTCGATAGCCGGGTTGCCGTCCATGAGGTTGAGCATGCAGTTCTCGAACCCGTGGAGGCTGTGCATCCGCTCCCAGAGGATCATGAAGATGCCCGTGACGACGTACTTGTCGCGGCGGACCGGGTCGGCGGCCAGGTCGTCGAGCAGCTTCGGCACGTTGACGTAGCGGCGAGGGTCGGCGCCGTCGGGCCACGGGTGGTCCTTCATCTTCGACAGGTCTTCGAGCGGGTGGCCCTTGACCTGGCCCATGTTGGGGGCGTCGGTCTTGCCCCAGCGGCAGAGCCACTGGTCGACGTTCGGCTGGCCCTGGGCCTCGGGCGGCTTGACCTCGTCGTGGGCCACCCAGACGACGTCGCTTGAGTCGCCGTAGCCGTTGATCGGCAGCCGCTCGGGCCGCCGGAACTCGACGGCGCGGGTCACGGTTTCGCGGGGGGTCATGGGATCCTCACCTTGTATCGCAGTTGCGCCGAGCCCATTTAGGTTGAATGTAGGCCGTTCCTCCTGGAGCGTATAAGATACGCTCGGAGTTGAAGGTGGTACTTCAAGAACCCCTTTACGGAGGAACGGCCATGAGCAAGGGTAACAAGAAGTCGGCGAAGAGCAAGGGCGTGTT
>JAPLML010000181.1 GCA_026387055.1 Planctomycetota bacterium
GTCAAGCCCCAGGTGGACAAGGCGCTCGCCCCCTCGCACTGTCGCCCGGCCTTTGAACTGGGCGAGGGGCAGTCTGTGGTCGGGCCGCCGCCCCAGAGTCCGCCGTCTGGAGAAGGCCCGCGGCGTGCTTGAGGCATGGGAAGAAAGGACGGTGTGTCCCCGTATGAATAAGGTATGGAAGACCGCCATCGTGGTGGTGCTGGTCGCGGTCGTCGCCATCGTCATCCTCAACCAGCAGAGGGGGCCGTCGCCGGGGACGGACCCCTCCAAGGACGCGGCTCAAGTCTTGCCGCCTGCGGCCGGCCTGCCTCGACTCGTGGACCTGGGGTCCACCGTCTGCACCCCCTGTAAGATGATGGCACCCATCCTGGAAGAGTTGAAGAAGGAGTACGCCGGCCGGCTCCAGGTGGAGTTCATTGACGTGATGGCGAACCCGGACGCCGCCACGCCGTACAAGATCAGCCTGATTCCGACCCAGGTCTTCTTCGATGCCTCCGGCAAGGAGCGTTTCCGCCACGAGGGCTTCTTCGCCAAGGAAGACATCCTGGCCAAGTGGAAGGAGTTGGGCGTTGACTTGACTGCTGCCGCTCCGGCGAGCGCGGCTCCGATGTTCAGCCGCCTCGAACCCGCCAGGGCCGACGACCGGCCCAAGGATGCCATCTGCTACCTGTGCGATGGCGAGATCAACTTTAGGACCCTGGTAGTCGTCAAGAGCGCCAAGGGCGACGTCCGCCTGTGCGGACCGCACTGCTACTTCATCATGTACTCATGCCTGACGGAGGACAAGACGGACTTCGAGAAGAAAGTCTCCGTGGCAGACTGGGCCGGCGGCGCGGCCGTGCCGGCGACCGCGGCCGTGTACCTCTACGGCGCCGAGGAGAAGACAGGGCGGCCCACGCTCAAGGTGTTTGCGTCGCGCCAGGCGGCCGAGAAGGAGCGGCAGGCGGCCGGAGGCAACATCCTGGCGTGGAACGTCCTTCAGGAGAAGGAGTTGGCGACACGGTGCGGGTTCTGCGACCGCGCCGTCTATCCCCAGGACGCCGCCGCCGTCAAGGTCGGGGGGGTCAACACCTGGGGCTGCTGCTCGCACTGTGCGCTGGGCGTGGCGGCACGGACGGGCAAAGACATTGAGGTTTACGAGAAGGACCGCCTGACAGGCGAGAGGGTCATCGTCAAGACGGCCGGCGGCAGCGTGGCGTCACTCGAACCCAAGACAGCCGTGGCGTGGTTCGGGCTCAGAAAAGCGCCGGACGGCAAATTCGTGTCGGCGGGGTGCTTCCACCAGGGGTTCTTCGTGAGCGAAGAGAACCTCAAGAAGTGGGTCGAGCAGAACCCGACGGCCACCGGCAAGGCCATCACCATCGCCCAGGCCCTGGCCGACAAGATGAAACTCTCCCCGCAGCAGATACAGAAGGCGTGCAAGATCGGCGAGTGTGCACCCAAGTAGAGGTCAGATAGCGATGGAGCAACTCTTCACTGCGCTCACCCACGCCGTCGAGGGCACGCCCGCGCTTGCCCTGGGGGCAGCATTCGTCTGGGGCATCCTGAGCATCCTGCTCAGCCCGTGCCACCTGGCCAGCATTCCGCTGATCGTCGGGTTCATCGACGAGCAAGGGCGCATCTCGACGCGGCGGGCCTTCCTGATCTCGACGCTCTTTGCCGTGGGCATCCTCATCACCATCGGCGCGATCGGGGCCATCACCGCCGCCGCCGGCCGCATGATGGGCGACGTGGGGCGCTGGGGCAACTACTTCGTGGCGGCCATCTTCTTCGTCGTCGGCCTGCACCTTCTGGGCGTGATTCCCATGCCGTGGTCGGGGCCGGGCCAGGTGGGCCTGAAGCGCAAGGGAATGCTCGCTGCCTTCCTCCTGGGCTTGGTGTTCGGCATTGCCATCGGGCCGTGCACCTTCGCCTATATGGCCCCGATGCTCGGCGTCACGTTCAAACTGGCCGCGACGAGCATCGGCTACGGCATCCTCCTGCTGGCGGTCTACGGCGTCGGCCATTGCTCGGTGATCGTGGTGGCCGGCACGTCCACGGAACTCGTTCAGCGATACCTGAACTGGAACGAGGCGTCCAAGGGCGCCGTGATCCTGAAAAAGGTCTGCGGCGCGCTGGTCCTTCTGGGCGGGGTGTACCTGATTTACATAGCCAAGTGACAACCCTCATCCGAGGGCCAACGTTGATACCCAGACCAACCTGGTTAGGAGAATGCCGATGACAGAAGACCTGACGAGACGCGGATTTCTCGGAGCGGCCGGCGCGGCGGTTGTGGCCGGCGTGGCGGCTGAGGTGGCACCGGCCGCCGAAGGCAAGGAGGCGCCGAAGGGCGGGCCGATCAAAATCATCGGCCTCTCGACGAGCCCCCGCAAGGGCAAGACCACGGCGGCGGCGCTGCGGGTCTGCCTGGACGCCGCCAAGACCGCCGGCCCGAATATCGAGGTCGAGTTGATCGAGTTGGCCGGCACGAACATCGGCGTGTTCGATCCCGGCAATCCCGACGCCGGCGCGGGCGACTTCAAGAAGGTCGCCGCCGCGCTCACCGACCCCAAGGTGGCGGGGATCGTCTTCGGCACGCCGGTCTACTTCGGCAGCATGTCGTCGCTGTGCAAAGCGTTCCTCGACCGGTGCATCGCGATCCGCAAGGAGAACTTCGGCCTGGCCAACAAGGTGGCCGGGGTCGTGGCGGTCGGCGGCATGCGCAACGGCGGACAGGAACTCACGATCCAGACCGTGCAGGCCGCGCTGCTCGCCCAGGAGATGATCCTGGTGGGCGACGGCCAGCCGACCGCCCATCGCGGCGCCACGATCTGGAACAGCGCCAACGACGACATCAGCGGCGACGAGGTGGGCCTCTCGACCGCGAAGAACCTGGGCCGCCGGGTGGCCGAAGTCGCGCTGCGGGTCGCGCGCGCCTAGGGCGCCGCGACCTGTGAATCAACGGGTGTGCTGCGCCCGCGCTGCGGCGGAAGCATGGCGCCCGCGCTGGACGAAATATGGAGATTCGGAAATGACCGCCGGCCTCGGCAAACGCTTGTCGTTCATCGACCGGTATCTCACGCTGTGGATCTTCCTCGCGATGGCCGTGGGGGTCCTGCTGGGCTACTTCGCCCCGGCCTTCGGCGACTGGATCGGGGCGTTGCGGCCGGAAGGCACGCAGACCAGCATCCCCATCGCCATCGGCCTGATCCTGATGATGTATCCGCCGCTGGCCAAGGTGAAGTACGAGGAACTCGGCGACGTGTTCCGCAACTGGAAGGTGCTGGGGCTGTCGCTCGTGCAGAACTGGGTCATCGGCCCGATCCTGATGTTCCTCCTGGCGATCCTCTTCCTGCGGGGCCAGCCGGAATTCATGATCGGCCTCATCATGATCGGCCTGGCCCGCTGCATCGCAATGGTTATCGTGTGGAACGATCTGGCCCGCGGCGACGCCGAATACGCGGCCGGCCTCGTGGCCTTCAACTCCATCTTCCAGGTGCTCTTCTACAGCGTGTACGCCTGGCTGTTCATCACCGTGCTGCCGCCGATGCTGGGTATGAGCGGCGCCGTGGTGAACATCACTATTGGCCAGATCGCCCAGAGCGTGTTCATCTATTTGGGCATCCCGTTCATCGCGGGGATGCTGACGCGGTTGGTCCTCGTGAAGGCCAAGGGCAAGCAGTGGTATCACGGCCGGTTCATCCCGAAGATCAGCCCTGTCACACTGATTGCCCTGCTATTCACCATCGTGGTGATGTTCTCGATGCAGGGCCAGAAGATCATCGCTAAGCCGCTGGACGTG
>JAPLML010000653.1 GCA_026387055.1 Planctomycetota bacterium
GCCGACAGCGCGTGTTCGAGTTTCAGCCCCGACCGCGTGACGTACTTGTTCTCGTTCTCAGGCAAGGGGCCCGCTGCTCCCGCACCCGCACCCCGATGAGGGCACCATTATACCGCTCCCCCGTGCGTCGCACAACGCTTAGAACGTCTATGAGAACCGCCTGGGCCATGTGGCACACCCGCCCTCGGGTGTGCAATTCCGGCGGCAAAGCCTGTCGCCGACACGGGGCGCTCAGCCGAGGGCGGCTGAGCCACAGCGTTTTCATACACGCTCTCAGCCGCCGGCGCCGCCCCGGCGAGAAGGAGGCACGCCAGGAGATAGAAACCCACTCGGTACTGCCCCATCAGGTCCCTCGCAGTCCGCAGGATGTCTTTGCTCATACCCCTGGCTGGAAGCATACCCAGACACGGATGAGAATCCGATGAGAAAACAGGGGGGGCTGCGCGCGCATGAACAACGAGGAGAAGAAGTAGAATATCCCCTTTCCCATCCCGCGCCCTACACCGCCATCATCCCTGCCCGCCGTGGCGGGCGCCGCCGCTGCCGGTGCCTGGACTGCGGCCAAGTGAGAATCGACAAGGAGTACGTGTAACGTTCAGCGTGAGGCGCGCGGCTTGTCCGCGTCGCCTCCACGCGGTTGTTAGGCTCTACTTATCTTCCTTATACTCTGGTACCCAAAGATAACAGAGACTACCCGCATAGAGGTGTCGGTGTGCCTCTGAGTGAAGAGGCACCTCCAGCCATTTCGTGCCGATATTCCCTTTCCAATGGCTGCGAATCAGGTCAGACTCATGCGCTACTTGTGCACGTGTGCGTTTCAACAGTTCGTCCAAGCTCGTCAGCAAGCGAAACTCAGGAGTAAATACCTTGCTTACGACCTGGTCGGGATAATACGCCGACTTGAACTGCGGGACTCGCGTGAAAGTATACTTGCCTTCGATTTCTTCGAACATGTGTTCAGCCACCTTGGCAAAGACGAGAATCTGCTTTGACTCTTTTCTGGCTTTGTCCAAGGCCAAAGTGTCGGATTCCTTGCGGGAGAAATCGTAGATCGTCACAGCGTCACCTTTGCTTTCCGGCCCTTTCACAACGTCGTCCAGTCTGAATCGCACTCTGGTGAACCATACCTGACCAGGGCCTTTGATATTCTCAACGTCAAGGGGGGTTGCCAGCGCGACAAGGCGGGATTGGTGGGCAATCCACTCAGCGGTATACCCTACCGCGATCTCAGCACTAGCCGGCAACGCGGCCGCTACACAGATCAGCAGAAATAGTGCAATTCTCATCTTGATTCCTCCGAGCCTAAGGCTTGGAATCAGCCGCCGGAAACCGCCCGGCAAACGGCTATCCATCAGGCATGGGCCTGACCGGGCGGCTTGCGGTCGGCTGCATTCCATTGTCAGGCCACTTCACGACCAAAGATCAAAAGGGCCTCCAAACCACTTTCCCGTATAATCTCTTTGAGATCCCATCCCTCTTCGCCCTGCTCTGCAAGCACTCGCAGGAAGCTCTCCCCAAAGCTGTCACCGGAGAGACGCTTGAGGAGACCAGGGGTGCCGTATCTCACAATTTTGTATTCGAGCTTTTTCATGGTGCACTCCGATCTTTGAAGTTTGGATCACGAATTCGGGCGGCTAACGTGGCCGGTCACCTGTTGGCAAGGGCTGCGCGCAAGGCGCGCGGCTGTTGACAATCAGGGGGACTGGCTTGTTCGGTGTCATCTACTTCAGTTTCATGAACCATTCGCAGAACCCACATGCCCCTATCCAGTAATACTGCCTACCTCTGGATTCCACGAAGTGGATGTGCAACAAACTCGGCTTGAAGAACTCCCCTAGCGTGGCCCCGCAAGTTCCCGAAAGCATTCGTCTGGTGTTGTCGCAGTGAACGCGGAGAACGATTGTGCCAACCTCCGCCGAAAGAAGAGATCCCTCGTCAGTCGCAACTACTTCGTAACGCTCCCTTACTTGTAGAAGGCTGTTCCAGACGTAGTTCCTCGTATACTTCATCGTCATCTTGCCGAAGCAGCCGCCGAGCACCCGTTTCTGCCGGATTGGCAGGGTGTGGTATGAGTGAAAGTTCGCCAGCGTTCGCCGTTTGTGTGAACGCCAACTACCAAGGAGTCTCTTATGCATTTCTTCCATCATCGGCACCGAACACTTATTAGATGGACCCGCATAAGATGCGGAACTTGGGTTTCCTGCCCGCATAGCACGCCGTTGATCGATCTGCCAGGGCTGCGATAATGCCTTTGGCCTCAGCCACTTGCGTCCCATGCCATGACTTGCCGTGCCGCCCCGACGGCGCCAGTTCGGCCGCCTGGAACTCAAGGGCTATGGGTCGCCCGGAAGTATACCCGACGAATTCGGCCTTTGTCAATACATTATACGCCGCCTCCAGCGGATAGGACGCGAACGCGGCCTGACCGCTCGGGCGATGCGGGCCATGCGTGAAGGCTACCGCCGCGGCGACCGTTATCTCGCCGCCCGGGGGCAATCGCCGCGCGGTGGGTCAGGAGACCCTCCGCGCACGAGGTTAAGTGGCGTTGTAGTACTGGCCGACGCCAACCTCGCCGCCGATCCGCCTATTCCCTGTTGAAACGAGGTCGCGGGCGTGTAACATCCGTGACTGTAGGAGAATGCCGGGGCGGCGCCCCGGCCTACACGGGAGCAGCTTCCTATGAAGATCAAGAGCATCGAGACGTTTACAAAGGGCCAGGTCGCGATCGTCCGGGTGAGGACCGACGACGGGGCCGAGGGGTACGGGCAGACGGCGCCGTTCAACGCCGACATCACCGCCCAGGTCCTGCACCGGCAGGCGGCCCCGCACGCGCTCGGGGCCGACGCCGCCGACATCGACGGCCTGGTGGAGCGGATCATCGAGGCCGAGTACAAGTTCCCCGGCTCGTACGTCTGCCGGGCGGCCGGCGGGCTGGACACGGCCTTGTGGGACCTGCGCGGCCGGATCGAGAAGAGAAGCGTCTGCGCCCTCCTGGGCGGCAGGCCCAGGCCGGTGCCCGTGTACGGCTCCAGCATGCGCCGCGACATCACGCCGGAGGCGGAGGCCGACCGGATGGTCCGCGCCCGCGCGTCGCTGGGGTTCCGGGCGTTCAAGCTCCGCGTGGGCAAGGTCTGCGGCCACGACCAGGACCAGTGGCCGGGGCGGACCGAGGCGCTCGTCAGGGCGGTGCGGAAGGCCGTGGGTCCGGACGTCACGCTCCTGGCCGACGGCAACAGCTGCTACACGCCCGCCAAGGCGATCGAGGTCGGCAAGCTGCTCCAGGACCTCAAGTTCGGCCACTTCGAGGAGCCGTGCCCGTACTGGGAGCTCGACTGGACGGCCGAGGTGGCGAAGGCCCTCGACCTGCCCGTCGCGGGGGGCGAGCAGGACTGCTGGATGTATATATGGCGTAGAATGATAGCCATCCGGGCGGTCGACATCGCCCAGCCCGACGTGTGCTACCTCGGCGGCATCAGCCGGTCGATGCGCGTGGCGAAGCTCGCGGCGGAGGCGGGCATCCCGGTCGTGCCGCACTCGGCCAACCTCTCGATGGTCTCGGTCTTCACGCTGCACCTTCTGGGGGCGATTCCGAACCCCGGCCCGCACATGGAGTTCTCCATCGAGCCGACCGCCTGGACCGACGGGCTTTACCAGCCCGCCCTCAAGGTGGCCGACGGCCAGGTCGCCATCCCCGACGGCCCCGGCTGGGGCGTGACGATCAACCCCCAATGGCTCGCCTCCGCCGAACGCAAGGTGAGCGAGAAGTAGCCGGGCGCAGTGAGCTATTGGCGGCGGGGGGCGGCCAGGATATGATAGCCGGGCGCCGGGGGGATCCCGTTGACGCCGTCAGAACATCTCGGAGGTCCAAATGGCCGCGCTTGTTCGAGTCCCGCAACTTGCGACTGTGGTGAGAGCTGCCGTGGGCATCCTCTTGCTTGGATTGGCGCTCCCCGCCCTGGGCGCGGAGGGCACGGCCCAGGAGGTCCTGAAGTCGGCCGGGCTGGACGCGGGCCTGTGCGTGCATCTCGGCTGCGGGCAGGCGAAGACGGCGGCGCTGACCGCCGATCTGGCCGCCGGAAGCCGCCTGCTGGTGCACGGCCTGGCGCTCGACGATGCATCGCTCGCGCGGGCGCGGCAGGCCATCGACGCGAAGGGCCTGAACGGCCGCGCGATGGTCGAGAAGGCGTCCGTCGCCCCCCTTCCCTACCTGCCCGACCTCGCCAACCTCGTGGTCATCGAAGACTTCGACGCCCTGGCCGGGGCCGGCCTGACGATGGACGAGGTCAACCGCGTCGTCGCGCCAGGCGGCGCCGTCTGCATCCTGAAGGACGGCCGCTGGACCAAGACCGTCAAGCCGCGCCCCAAGGAGATGGACGACTGGACACATCCCGCCCACGGGCCCGACGCCAGCCGCGTGTCGGCCGACCGGG
>JAPLML010000728.1 GCA_026387055.1 Planctomycetota bacterium
GTCAGCGGCGAGCCGCCCGCGCTTCCGCCCACGCCGCCCAATCGCAAGCGCCAAGTGTTCGAGGTGGCCGCCGGCGCCGATGCCGCCGCCATCCAGGCGGCCATCGACAAGGCCGCGCCGCTCAAGGGCAAGCGGCCGGTCGTGCACCTGCCGATGGGCACGTATAAGATCGGCCAGACGCTCGTCATTCCCGCGGGGGCCGACGTGCAACTCGTGGGCGACGGCGGGGCCGAGACCGCCACCGTCCTCCAGTGGACGGGCAAGGCTGGCGGGCTGGTGCTCAAGCTCGAAGGCCCCAGCCGCGCCACCGTCCGCGACCTCTCGGTGAGCGCCGGCGCGGCCAACGGTATCCTCGTGGAAGACTGCGACCAGCCGGGCGGCCGAATCTTCGCCGACCAGCTCAACGTCCCCGGCGGGGGCGGCAAGGCCAAGGCGGGCCTGCTCGTCAGCGGCGTGGAGCAGGCCGACGTGCTCCTGCGATGCCTCCAGGGCGGGTCGAACTCCGAGAAGTGGGTCAAGGTGGTCGGCGGGCCGAACCAGAAGGCGGGCAAGCCCACGCCAGGACAGACGGCCATCTACGCCGGCGCCACCGGCTCGACCGACGCCCAGTACACGATCACCGACGGCGGCCGGCTGGTCGTCCGCAGCGTCTACCATGAGATGAGCGGCGCCGCGCCGCAGGGCATGTTGCTCAACGACGCGGGCATGCTGTCGGTCGACGCGACGCGGTTCTCCTACAAGACGTCGGCCGACGTGCCGCTGGTGGCCGTCGATGGATTCCGCGGCGACTTCACGCTCCTGACGGGCCTCCTCTTGCCCGTGAGCTCCACGCACACCGCCCGCGTCCAGGTCCAGGGCGACGGCAGCCGGTCGAACGTGCTGGTGATGGGCAACACCTTCTGGGTCAACGAGGTGGGCGTGACGGCCGACAAGGTTTTCCGGAACGAGGCCCGGCCGCCGGCCCGCGCCGCCATGCTCAACTGCAACATGAACTCGGGCACCCCGGGGGCCACGAAGAACGGCTTCGGCTACATCGAGGACCGGGGCCAGGCGGACGACGAATCTCTCCTGCGGATGCTCCGCCCCTTGCGCGAGTCGCGGATCTGGCTGCCACGGCCGACGCCCGAGGGGGTGACCGACGTGCGGATCTACCGCGTGATGTGCTCGAGCGGCGCCGGTGGCGTCGGGGTGGAGTTCCGTGGGGCGCGGTGAGGTGGAGCGTGATCGCGGCGGGTCGGGAGACCCATTCCATAGCGGCGGGCTTCTCGTTGCACTCTCGTTCCTGGCGGCGGGTGGCGGATGCACGATGGCGCGGTCGGCGACTCCCCCCACGCGGGCGGGCGTCCCTGTCGACGGCAGGATCACCATCACCGACTACGGTTACCGCGACTGGGGGCCGGAGCTCGTGAACTACACGGTGGACCCCGTCCGGTTCCGGCCTGGCACGGCCGCCCTGGTGGATGCCGGCGGCCGGCCCATGCCGTTCCAGATCGACGGCGATACGCTGAGCTTCGTCGCCTCGGTGCCGAAGGGAGGCACGGCCACGTGGACGCTCCAGTCCGGCGGCGGGCGCACCGGCGCCGAGCCGAAGCTGACCTCGGGTGTGCAGGGCGGCGTGTTCTTGGTGCGCAACGAGCTCCTTTCGGTCGAGATGCCCGCGCCGGGGGCGAAGGCGTTTACTCCGCCGGTCGCCGCCTCCGAGGCCGCGCCGCCGATCCTGCGCTGGGCGGGGCCCGACGGCGCGTGGATGGGTGGGGCGCGGTTCGCCACGCCGCGCCAGGTGGCCTCGCAGACGTTCCGCATCGTCCGGCAGGGGCCGGCGGTGGTCGAGTACGAGGCGCGGTACGTCTTCGAACCCAAGGGCGAGTACGTCTGGCGCCTCCGCCTTTCCCCCGGCGTGCCGCTGGCCGTCGTCACCGAGGAGTTCGATTTCGGCGAGATGACCGGCGGCGAAGACCTGCTCCTCCTGGACCTCCACCGCGGCTGGCAGCCGGGGAGTATCGGCTGGGTGCCGGGCGCGGGCGAGCAGCAGATGCCCTCCTTGAGGATCTCGGTATATGATGCTTCCTACATTGATGGCAAGCGGAAGGGGAAGCTCGCCGAGCCCGCCGTCGGCGGCGTCGGTCAGGCGCCCGCGCCGCTTGTGCCGCAGCAGGGCATGGTGATCCTCGACAAACTCTTCCCCGCGGGCCGCTGGGGCGACCTCAAGGGCGGCGTGCAGGTGTGGGACGGCGACACGGCGCAGCCGGGCTCGGGCCAAAGTATCGGCCTCGTGACGCTCTCAGCCGGGTCGTGGCGGCGGGCGATGGCGCTCAACACGTGGTTCCAGGAAGGCGCGGGCGTCAGCGTGGGGCTTCCCCTGAGCGTCCGCTGGTCGCGCTGGTCGCTCGAAACCACCGACGATCATTCCCCGTTCTCCACGCACGAGCACGACCCCGGCCTGCGTCCGACGTACGGCCGCCGCGTGTGGGGCCTCTACGTCGGAAGCGCATTGCATGAGGCCCAGGCGAGGTTCGGGCACATCGGCCTGGATCGATACAAAGATTGGATCATCGAGTATCCTGAGAACAAGGCCGTCGCGAAGTACCCCGGCGCGTTCTTCTCGCCGGACCAGGTCGCGCGGCTGCGCCAGGTGCTCGACCGGCACCCCGACGCCGCGTTCCTCAACACGTGGTACCTCTTCAGCGGGAAGACCGAGCACGCCGTGGCCCACGCCCAGCGCGTCATTGACGGGCTGAAGCGTCCGTATGGGGAAAACGATTTCTTCCTGTGCGGGCTCTCGAACTACCGCAAGTCGCAGTTCCTGGCGTTTACGGACCTGGCGGAGGACGCGCTGGCGTGCCCGGACCTCCCGCCGGACCTGCGCCGCGAGCTGCGGCGGCGCCTTACGCTTTACGCCTACGTCCACTCGGACCCCGACTATAACCCGCGCGGCTCCGGCGGGCACCTCGGCAACAACAACATGCCGATCAACCGGACGCTGGCCCTGTCGTACTTCGCGGGCCTCTTGCCGGATCATCCGATGTATGGATATTGGATGCAGTGCATCCGCGACTTCGCGAAGTACAAGTACGCGACCGAGATGGCGGTCGACGGGCCGAACATCGAGTGCCCGAGCTACGCCCTGTACAGCCCGTTCCGCACGCTGAACATCACGCAGAACGTGCTCAGGAACCGCGGCATCCACGACTTCGGCCCGGAGGGTTACCACGCGGGGTTCCTGCGGTGGGTGAGCCACCTCAC
>JAPLML010000389.1 GCA_026387055.1 Planctomycetota bacterium
GCCTTTGGGCGGTTTCCTTTCCGGTGGTGGCGCACCCCGCAAGCCCGGCGGTCCCGAGAGTGGCGCCCCCAACCGCAGCCAGAAATGTGCGTCGAGCCATGCCATGATGATTGCAGCAGCAAGAGTCTTCGTGTACGTCCATCAATGCATCCTCCCTCTTCGAACATTCCGCGCCATCGCTGATGACCGAGTGTAGCCGTCGCTTCAGACATTGTCAAGCGAGTGCAAGAGGGGTGTTCTCCCTTTGGGGACGATCTCTTCCGTCGCGACCCGGCCCTGTGTTGGCGAACGGATATAAATGCTAACAACGTAGAATATGTCAATAAAAGTCCTTGCATTCTTTGCCGGGTTGCTGTAATATGGTGCCCGAGTCGGCGGTTTGCATGGTATAATTTTTGTGCGAAGAATAGGATTTACGGGTCCTGGAGGAGGGGATCCACCGGGGGTAAGATGAGCCAAGAGAAGAATACAACGGAGCAACGCGAGGTTGAACGACGCAGAGCCAGCATCTCGGCGGCAGAAAGGGGCTGCGATGACGGTTTTGAGGAGTCGGTGTCGGACTGTACGGCCAAGTGTGCTCAGCGACGGCGCGAGGAGCGCCAAGCCGAGATGCTTGCCAAGCAGCTCAACGCCGCAGGCGGCATCGGTGGCGGCAGCACGGGTTAAGGTGGTTTTTAGGCGCGAAATGGTAGCCATCAATAATTTGTGAATTAGCTTGACATTGCGAATTACGCGTGCTATGATGTAGCCATCATGTACGTGGATCATGTGCGCCATAGCGTGAACGAGCGGGTGTACGAGCAGGTGCTCTTGCGCGAGTCCTATCGGGAGCGGGGCGGCGCGCGTTCGCAGGTCAAGCATCGGACGTTGTTGAACCTGACCCGTTGCGATCGGTCTGAGGTGGCCGCGATCGAATGGGCGCTCAAGCATAAGCATGCGCTGCCGGGCGTGTTGACGGGGGCGGCGCTCGACGGCCTGAAACTGGTTCAAGGCCCGAGCGTCGGTGCGGTATGGCTTTTGTACCAAGTGGCGGAGCGCATAGGTTTGGTGAAGGCGCTGGGCAGTTCGCCGGAAGGGTTGCGGACGCTGTGGCAGGTCTTCGCGCGGTGTATCGATCAAGGCTCGCGTCTTTCGGGGGTGCGGTTGGCG
Organism: Planctomycetota bacterium; assembly: GCA_026387055.1. GTDB lineage: Bacteria > Planctomycetota > Phycisphaerae > FEN-1346 > FEN-1346 > JAPLML01. The sequence continues at coordinate 1,150 of JAPLML010000389.1, forward strand.
GGGGAGCATGCGGCGTGCGCGGTGTTGGGGCTGGGGCCTTTTGACGAGGAGTCGTTGTACCGGGACTTGGATGGGCTGGACGCGCGGCAGGCGTCCGTGGAGGTGGCGTTGTACCGGCGGCGTCGTGGGGCGAAGGCGAGCCAGTTGTTCTTGTACGACGTGACGAGCACGTACTTGGAAGGGCGCTGCAATGCGTATGGGGCGTATGGCTACAATCGGGACCGCAAGCGGGGGAAGCTCCAGATCGTGGTGGGACTGCTGACCGACGGCGAGGGATTTCCGGTGAGTGTGGAGGTCTTCCAGGGCAACACGCAGGACCCCCAGACGGTCTCGTCACAGATCCGCAAGCTGGTGGAGCGTTTTGATGCGCATGAAGTGACGCTTGTGGGCGACCGGGGGATGCTCAAGAGTCTGCAATTGGAGGAACTGGCCGGGGAAGGATTCCACTACCTCACGGCGATCACGAAACCGCAGATCGACACGCTGCTGGCGCGGGGCGTGCTTCAGATGGAATTGTTTGAAGACCGCCTGGGCGAGATTCACGCCGACGGCCTCCGCTATCTGGTGCGCCGCAATCCACAGCGCGCGGCGGAGGTGGAAGCGCAACGCGAAGACAAATACCGATGCGTCTTGGCCCGTGCACAGGCGCGCAACGCCTACCTCGCCCAACATCTCAAGGCCCGTGTCGAGACTGCGCGCAAGGAGGTCGCGGCCTACGCGCGCACGCTTCGGATCGATGCGTGGGCGCGCGTGGAAGTGGAGCGGCGGACCCTACGGGTCGACCGTGACGAGACGGCGTTGGCGGAACTCGCGCGTCTGGACGGCTGTTACGTCATCAAGACCGACGTGGCCGTCACGGACGCCTCGGCCGAACTCCTTCACGCCCGTTACAAAGACCTGGGCCTCGTCGAACAGGCGTTTCGCACCTGCAAGACGGCCCATCTCGAACTGCGCCCCGTATACGTGCGGACGCCGGCCCATACCCGAGCGCATGCCTTTGTCGTCATGCTGGCGTACCTGCTGCGTTGCGCCCTGGCCCGCGCCTGGGCCGGCCTGGACCTCACCGTCGAAGAGGGGTTGCGCCAGTTGACCACGTTGTGCGCCACCGAAGTCCGTTTTCCCGACGGCAAGGTCTGCCTGACCGTACCTGTGCCACGCGACTCCGTTGCTGCTCTCTTCGCCGCCGCCGAAGTCATCCCGCCCACGGCCCTCCCCCGAAACCATGCCCCGGTAGCCACCAAACAAAAACTCGCCCCGCACCGCAAAACCCGATAAACTCAAGAACTTACACCAGAAACTGTCTCCGGACTAAAATGGAAGATCCGATCTAAGGCATTGTAGTACTTACGTTCCTGGAGATTCACCGTGGTTTCTGGTGAGCTATGGTTACT